>JBOGVI010000223.1:0-4100 GCA_050692695.1 Actinomycetota bacterium | reverse complement strand
GCGCGGGTCCGAGTCCTGGTGCCGCCGCTCGGGCCGGGGGAGCGGGTGGTGATCGGGACGGCCCGGCGAGCCGCCCGCCGCGGGGTCCGGGAGTCCACCGCGGTCTCGGTCCGCTCGGCCGCGCCATTCGGGGTGGCCAAGGCCGGGCGATCCGTCGAGGTGCCAGGGCGAACCGTCGTATACCCGGCCGTGGTCCGGCTCGACCGCAGCCCGCTCCTCGACCTCGTCCCCACGTCGGAGTACGCGATGCACACGGCGCCCCGGCGGGGGACCGGTCCGGAGTACCTCGGCATTCGGGAGTACCGGACCGGCGACAGCATGCGTCACGTCCACTGGCCCTCGACCGCCCGGCACGGGCACGTGATGGTTCGAGAACTCGAACAGGAGCGCACCCGCCGCCTGGCCGTCGTGGTCGACACCTGGGCCGACTCGGGGGAGGAGAACACTCCCCTCGACCTGTGCTGCTCGGTGGCCGCGTCGGTGGCCTTGGCGGCGCTGGGCCGGGCGCAGGGCGTTCGCCTGGTTGCCGCGCGGGACGGCGAGGTCGACGTAGTGTGGCGGGCCGACCCGGCCCGGTTGCTGGAGTGGCTGGCCGGGCTCCGGCCGTTCGGTCGGACGCCGCTCGAGGCGGTGGTGGCCGAGCTGGGGCCGCGGCTCCGGGGAGTCCACAGCGTGCTCTTGGCGGTCCCCTCCTGGAGGGTGAACGCCGGCCTGGCCGATGCCGCCGCCTGGCTTCGGTCCCAGGCCGGGTCGGTGGCCGTCGCGCTGGTCGAGGCCCATTCATTCGAGGCCGACCCGCGGGTCCCCGCGCTGTCGGCCCGGGATGTGGACGGGCTGGCCGGGGAGCTCGCAGCCAGGGGAGTGACGGTGTATCGGGTCGGCGCCGGGGAGGACCTAGGCGAATGTCTTCAGCAACCGTTCGCGTCGGCTTCGTGAAACGGGCCAAGGAGCCGCCGGAGGATTCCATCCGGCTGCGGGTGGTGGTGGCGGCCATGGTCATGGTGGCCCTGGTCGCGGTGCTCGCGCAGGGGACCATCGATGGCTTCACGTGGGTGGGTGGCCTGCTGCTCGTCCCGGCCGGCTACGCGTTCTCCTACGGCCAGCGCCACAAGAGCAGCGTCGCCACGAAGGTCGTGCTGGTCGTCGGCCTCGTGGTGGCCCTCGCGTCGTTCCTCCAGGGCGTGCGCAGTGCCACAACCGTGGAGCAGGCCCGCATCCCATTGGCCTCGTTGTTCGTGTGGGTGCAGGTCCTGCACTCGTTCGACGTGCCGCGCCGGCGGGACCTGGCCTTTTCCATGGTCTCCAGCCTGATCCTGATTGCGCAGGCGGGGGCGCTATCGTTCGGGACCGGGTTCCTGGTGTTCCTCGTGCCGTGGGGCGGGCTCGCCGCCGCGTGGCTGTACCTGTCCCAGCACCCGGCGTCCCGGGAGGCGACCGAGCCATCGTTCGTCCGGAAGGTCGCGAGCCGGGGCGGGGGCGTGGGGCCGGCCGTCGGCCGGTCGCTGGTGGCTGCGACCGTGGTGGTGGTGGCGGCCACCGCGGTCGTGTTCGCGTTCATGCCCCGGCTCCCCGGGACGTCGGTTCGCCTCCCCCCGTTCGCCGCCGGCCGCACCCTTGCCGTGCCGGGGTTCGACGGTCAGGTGGCGAACCCGGGGCTGCCCGCCCAGGGCGGCGACGTGGTGAACTTCGCGCCGTCCGCGTACCCGGGGTTCGGGTCGCGGGTTGACCTCCGGGCGCGGGGGCGCTTATCCGATCGCGTGGTGATGCGCGTCCGCTCCTCGCAGGCGGCATTGTGGCGGGGGCAGGTCTACGACACGTTCGACGGCACGGCGTGGACAACCTCGGACACCGCTGCGGTCGCGATCGGGCAGTCGGACGGTCAGAGCTTCCTGATCTCAACGGGCGTGACCGCGGTGCCCACCCGACGGTTGGTCACGACGTTCTACGTGGAGTCGAACGAGCCGAACATCGTCTTCACGGCGTACGCGCCGCAGCAGGTGTTCTTCCCATCGACGCAGCTGTCCGTCGACCAGTACGAGTCGATCCGCGCCCCGATCTTCCTCGACCGGGGCCTGGTGTACAGCGTGATCTCCGAGATCCCAATCACCCAGCCCGAGCTGCTGCGGCAGCTACCGGCGGGATATCGGGGGGCCGACCTGTCGACCTACACGCAGCTCCCCGACGGTCTGCCGAAGCGCGTGGTGGGGTTGGCGAGGGGGATCACGGCCGGGGCCACGACCACCTACGACAAGGTCGCTGCGGTTCAGGACTGGTTGCGCCGCAACACCCGGTACAACCTCGACATCCCGCCCGATCCGCCGGGCGCGGACGCCGTGGACCACTTCCTGTTCGAGAGCCGCGAAGGGTTCTGCGAGCACATCGCCACCGCCATGGCGCTGCTCCTGCGGGCGGTGGGCGTGCCGACCCGCCTGGTCACGGGGTTCGGGCCGGGCGAGCGCAACACGTTCACCGGGTACTTCGAGGTCCGGGAGTCCGACGCCCACGCGTGGGTCGAGGTGCTGTATCCGGAGATCGGATGGGTGCAGTACGACCCGACGTTCGGCGTTCCGCCCGCGGCCCCGGGACTGGGCGGCCGGTTCATCGCGCCCGAGGTGCTCCGGGCCGTTGGGCGGTTCTTCTCCCGGGCGGTGCCGGAGCCCGTGAAGGCGGCGGCTCGGGAGGTGGGCGCGGCCCTCGGCGCGGCCGCGCGCGCGGTGCTTTCGGCGTGGCCGGTCGCCCTGGGGGTGGCCGCGCTCTTGCTGCTCGGCGTCATCGCTCTCCGGCGCCTGCGCGCGGCTCGCCGACGCTCCCGGCCACCCACCGGGGCCGCGGGCGCGTTCCTTACGCTCTCGGAGACGCTCCGGGCCCGGGGCCATCCGCGGGGCGAGCACCAGACGCCCGCCGAGTTCCTCCTGGCGATCCGTCGGAGCCGGACGCTGCCCTCCGAGCTGTTGCCCGATGCCGAGGTCGTGGTGCGCACGTTCGAACGCGAACGGTTCTCGGGGGAGAAGCCTCCGCCCGAGGACGTGGAGGAGGCCATGTCGGCCGCCGGGCGCGTACACGAGGGCGCCACGCGAGCGAGCCCCACCGACTGGAGCTAATCCGCCCACAGGCCGCGGAGCAGCTCGTCCACGCCGCCGCCGGCCCCCGCGGGGACCGGCAGCTCGTCGGTCACCTCCGCGTCTTCGAACGTGGCGCGCCGGTCGAACAGGCCGCGGACCGGCTCCGGCAGGAACCGCGTGAGCTGCGCGTGGTGGTAGCGGTCCTCGTACGCGTGGTTGCGGCGGTGGTACCGGAGGGGGAAGTACACGTACAGCGCGTCGCGGGCCCGGGTGAGGGCCACGTAGAACAGCCGGCGCTCCTCCTCGATCCGCTCCTCGTCTCCGGTGGCCATGTCCGAGGGCATCACCCCGTCGGCGGCGTGGATCACGTGGACGACGTCCCACTCCCCGCCTTTCGCGGAGTGGATGGTCGAGAGCACGAGGTAGTCCTCGTCGAGCAGGGGTGGCCCGGCCAGGTCGGACGTGGAGGTCGGAGGATCGAGGGCGAGGTCCGCCAGGAACCGGCCGCGGGTTGGGTAGCCCGAGGCGAGTTGCTCGAGCTGTTCGAGGTCGCGGAGGCGCGACTCGGCGTGGTCGTACCGGCGGGCCAGAACCGGCTGGAGGAACCGGCGGACCCGCTCGAGCTGGGCCGCTGGCGGGACGTCGTCAGAGCAATCCCCGGCCACGGCGGCCAGGCCCTCGAGCTCCCGGCGGGCCTGGGCGGGCACGGCGACCTCGGCGAGCGTGGCTAGGCGCGACGCGCCCGTGTCGTCCGTTGCGACGAGCCCGGCCAGCAGCCTCCGCGCCGTGGCGGGCCCCACCCCGTCCAGGAGCTGGAGCACGCGGAACCAGCTCACCTCGTCCCCCGGATTCTCCAGGACCCGCAGCACGGCGAGCGCGTCCTTCACGTGGGCGGCCTCCATGAACTTCAACCCGCCGTACTTCACGAACGGGATGTTCCGCCGGGACAGCTCGATCTCGAGCAGGTCGCTGTGGTGGGCGGCTCGGAACAGCACGGCCTGCTCCTTCAGCATCGTGCCCTGCTCCCGGTGGTCCAGG
>JBOGVI010000222.1:0-2126 GCA_050692695.1 Actinomycetota bacterium | reverse complement strand
CGTGGGACCGGGGCATGGAGCTCGCCGAGCACCAGCGCTTCACCGTGGCCACGGACGTCGCCGTGTACTTCTGCGATCCTCGGAGCCCGTGGCAGCGGGGCACGAACGAGAACACCAACGGCCTGCTTCGTCAGTACTTCCCGAAGCAAACGGATCTCTCGGTCTTCACCCAGGCCGACCTGGACGCCGTCGCTGCACGGCTGAACACCAGGCCGAGAAAGACCCTCGAGTACCAGACCCCGGCTGATAGGCTCGCGGTGGTTGTTGCGTCGACCCGTTGAGTCCGCCCTCGCTAACCGGCAAGAACGACAGCCCAACTCAAGAAAAAGGCCTCCTGTGCAGGGATGATGCGCTTGTCCGAGCAAAACCATCCCAACACAGGAGGCACCTTCACGGTGAGCGTACAACGCGAGTCCCCACGGGTCGAGGTAGCGACGACAGATCGTGAGATCACCGCCCACGCGGGAGCGGTGCTGCTGCGCCAAGCAGCGAAGGCGGTGGGCCTCGCCCGATCGATCGGCGAGCATCTTCGGCTGAAGAAGCGAGCCAGAGGGCTCACCGAGGCCCAGTTCGTCCTCGCCATGGCCGAGGCCGTCGCCCTCGGCGCTGACTGCCTGGACGACCTCGCGGTGGCCCGGGCCGATCAGGTCCAGGAGACCCTCCGGGGCTTCGCCACGCCCGCCCCCCAGACCGCCGGGACGTTCTTGCGCCGGTTCACCCTGGGGCACATCCGCCAGCTCGACAGAGCCCTTCGAGCGGTGCACCGGCGAGCCTTCGCGCTGCTGAAGGTGAGGAAGGGCGATCGGATCACGCTCGACTTCGACTCCACCTACATCCGCTCGTACTCCTCCAGGCGCCAAGGCGCCGACCCCACCTGGACCAAGCGCTACACGCTGCACCCCGTGCTGTGCTTCGTGGCGGAGTTCGGGACCTGTCTGCACGCGGCGCTTCGTCGGGGAAGAGCCAACACCAACCGGGGGATCCTCCGGTTCGTCGACGAGTGCCTCAGGCGCGTGCCCGCAGGAGCGTCGGTGAGGGCGCGGTTCGACTCGGGATTCTACTCGAAGGACCTGTTCGCCGCCCTCGAGCGCCGAGGCATCACCTACCTCGTGGGTGTGCCCCACAACCCCCGGTTGGCCCAGGTCATCCGGCAGATCCCGGACGAGGACTACGCGCCCTGCCTGGACGATAAGGAGGGGGAGGTCGCGGAGTTCGGCTACCGCATGGCCCACGACGACCGGTTCCGCCGCTACGTGGTCAAACGCATCCCCATCTCTCCCGGCGAGCAAGCGGAGCTGGAGACGGCCGGCTACCACTACTGGGTCTCGGTCACCAACGACCACGCCGCACCGGCCGCGGTCCTCGAGTCGGAGCACCGCCACAAGGCTCTGGTGGAGTCGGGGGTGAGGGAACTCAAGGAGAACTTCGGGCTGTCGGTTCTCCGCAAGCACGGGTTCATGGCCAACTGGGCGTGGCTGCTGATCGTGGCCACCGGCCTCAACCTGTGCCGGTGGACCCAGCTGCTCGGTGGGCTCAGTGCAGACGGCGACCTTCGGGCCAAGCGCCTGCGCTACCGGTACCTCGCCGTGCCGGCCCTGCTGGTCCGGTCCGGACGAAGGCTCGTGCTCAAGCTGCACCGGGGCTACGCGTTGCTCGATCGGTTCGTCGCGGCGATGGCCCGCCTTCGAGCGCTTCCCGTTCCCGCCGGGTGACCGGCGCACTCGCCCACACGTCAAACTCCGGTTGGCCGCTGCATCTTCTCGATTCGACGATCCCGCCCGGTAGAGCCCCTCCGCAGAGCCAACGCCTTCGAACACGCATCCTTGGCCTCGATGCCGATGGCGAAGTCGCGTCTCGGGCCCGGTTCGGCTCGCTTACTTGGGGATTTCAGTAGCTAGCCAAGCGTGGCGATGGGATCTTGCGGGGGGCTCACCCTGTGTGTTTGCGGTCCGGGAAACCAGTCAGCTTCCACGGACAGGCCGAGCCCCGCTTCTGAGCCTTGTCCAAAATGCCCTGCGCACGAGCGTGAACCGAATAGATGCACCCCAGAGGCTGTCGCAGAAAGCTCAGCGAGGGTGGCGGCAGCAGGTCAAGAGACGAGCCGAGCGGAAAGAGCGCCGTGAAGG
>JBOGVI010000221.1:0-2903 GCA_050692695.1 Actinomycetota bacterium | reverse complement strand
CTCGCCGTTGCCCGGTTCGCCTGGAACGAGCCGTGGGCGCACGCACGAGCGGTGATGTTCACGGTGCTGGTGGTCGCCCACCTCCTGTACGCCCTCGCCGTCCGGCGGCCAACGGCGCAGCCGCCCTCGCTCAGGCGGCTGGTCTCGAACAGGTGGCTCCTCGGAGGAGTCGCGCTGGGCCTGGCCCTCCAGATCGTTGCCGTGCTCTGGTCCCCGGCCCGAAGTGTGCTCGGCACGGCGCCTCTCTCGGCGCGGGAGTGGGCCCTGGTGGCCGTCGCCGGAATCACACCGGTCGGCCTCATGCTCGTCCGTTGGCCGATCCGTCGCCACGTTCCCGGAGGCGCGACGTGCTAGGGACCGATCGCTACCGGGCGGCCCGCGCCGCGAGGGGCTTCGCCGGCGGCGCTTCCTGCACCCGGATTCGGGCGTCCACGATCGGCGCCCCGTTCGGTAGGACCATCACGGGATTGCAGTCCATCTCCGCCACCGACGGATGGGCCTCGACCAGCGCGCTCACGCGCAGGATGACGTCCTCGAGCGCGGCGACGTCGGCCGTGGGAGCGCCCCGGAACCCGTCGAGGAGGGGAAACGTCTTCAGCGACCGCACCATCTCGTTCGCATCCAGGTCGGTGATCGGCGAGACACGCACCGACACGTCGCGCAGGAGCTCGACCGCCGTCCCCCCCGCGCTGCACGCGATGACCGGGCCGAACAGTGGGTCCTGGGCCACGCCGACCAGCATCTCCACGCCGCCCTCGACCATCTCCTGCACCAGGAACCCGTCGAGGGTGAGGCCGGCGGCTCGGACCCGATCGGCCATGTCCCTGGCAGCGTCGGCGACGGCCTTCTGGCCCTTCAGGCCGAGGCGCACCGCGCCCACCTCGGTCTTGTGCACGATGGTCGGCCCCATCGCCTTCAGCGCGACCGGCACGCCGAGGTCGGCCGCGGCGGCGCCCGTCTCCTCAGGTGTGGCGGCGCGGACCGAACGGGCGAGCGGGAGCCCGTAGCACTCGAGCAGCCGCTCGACCTCCTCCGCTGTGAGCCACCCCCCGCCCCGGCCGAGCGAGCCGGCGATGATCGCGTGCGCCTGGTCTGGGTCCGTGTCGGGGAACCGAGGGACCGTGCCCTCCGGCCGGGACCGCCACCTCCCGTACGCGCACGCTCGCGCCACGGCGATGGCCGCCTGCTCCGGGAAGGCGAACGACGGGATGCGCATGCCGTCCGCCTGGAGCTCGTCCGGAAGGCCCTTGGCCGACATGAACGTGGTGGCCACGGGGATGCGGCCCCCCAGGTCCCGGATGGCCCGCACGATGGAGTGGGCCACCTCCGAGGCCTTCATGGCCTGGGGCGGGATGTAGATGACGATCATCGCATCCACGTCGGGGTCCTCGCCCACGGTGCGGATGGCCCGCCCGTATTCCTCGGCCGTAGCCGAGGCGATCATGTCCACCGGGTTCGCCACCGAGGCCTCGGCCGGGAGGAACTCCAGCAGCTTTGCCATGGTCGCGTTGGACAGGGCGGGCACCGTGAGCCCGTTCGCCTCGCACGTATCCGCACAGAGGATCCCCAGTCCGCCGGCGTTCGTGACGATTGCGACCCGATCACCCTTCGGCGCGGGCTGGTTCGCCAGGAGCGTCGCCACGTCGAACATCTCCTCCAGCGTGTCGGTTCTGATCACGCCGGACTGCCGAAACAGCGCGTCCACCGTCACATCGGAGGCGGCGAGCAGGGCGCCGGTGTGTGACGCTGCCGCTCGGGCCCCGGCCGCGCTCCGGCCGGACTTCACGGCGACGATCGGTTTTCGCCGGCCGACCTCCCGGGCCAGGCGGGCGAACCGCCGGGGGTTCCCGAACGATTCGAGGTACAGGAGGATCACGTCGGTGCGGGGGTCCTCGTTCCAGTAGGCGACGAGGTCATTGCCGGAGACATCACCCTTGTTCCCCACGGAGACGAACGAGGAGAGGCCGAGGCCGAGGTCGGTCGCGTGCTGCATCACGGCCAGCCCCAGCGCCCCGCTCTGCGAGAGGAATCCGACCCGTCCCGGCGGGGGATAGACCGTGGCGAAGGTGCCGTTCAGGCGGATCTCCGGGTCGGTGTTCACGATCCCCATGCAGTTCGGCCCGATGATCCGAATGCCGAAGGCACGGCAGACGTCGATGAGCTCCTGCTGCCTCGCCGGTCCCTCTCCGCCGACTTCGGCGAACCCCGACGAGATCACGACCAGCCCGCGCACGCCCTTCTCACCGCACTCCCGGGCCACCTCGGCGACAAGCGCGGCGGGCACGGCGATGAACGCCACGTCGACCGGGCCGGGCACCTTGAGGATGGACGCGTATGCCGGAACGCTGTGGACCACGTCGGCCTTCCGGTTCACGGGGTACACGGGCCCGTGGAACTCCGTGGTGAGTAGGTTGTGGAAGAGCTGGCCGCCGATGCTGGTGGTGTCCCTGGAGGCGCCGATCACGGCGACCGACCTCGGGGCCAGGAACGTCCGCACCGTGTTCACCGCAGCTTCGGTCTCCCGCCGCTCGAAGTGCGCGACGGCGTCCTCCGTGAGCGAGATGGGGAACTCCACCTCGATGCTGCCGGGCGTTGCCCGGATCGAGACGGGGAACCCGCTCGCCCGGAAGAGGTTGATCATCGTGTGGTTCTCGGGCAGGACCTCCGCCACGAAGATCGCGATGCCCTGCACCACAGCGGCCTGCGCGACCTGTCCGAGGAGGATGGAGCCGATGCCCTTGGCCTGCCACTCGTCGTGGACGGACAGGCCGATCTCGGCCCGGCCCCCATCCATCCGCGAGTACTGGGCCCCGCCGATCATCGTTCCCTCGTCGCCGCCGTGAAGAACGAGGAGCGTGAGGTGATCCTCGTAGTCGACGTCGACGATCTTCGCCGCGAGCTCG
>JBOGVI010000220.1:0-17639 GCA_050692695.1 Actinomycetota bacterium | reverse complement strand
CACGGTGGATCCCAGCTCCGGGTGGTCGAGCGCGATCGGGCAGAGCACGGCCACGTCGCCGGCGACCAGGTTGGTTGCGTCCCACGCGCCGCCCATCCCCACCTCGAACACCCCGAGCGACACCGGCTTGTCCGAGAACCACACGAAGGCGAGCGCGGTGAGCGCCTCGAAGTACGTGACGCGCTGCCCTTTCGCATCGACGAGCTCGAGCAACGGGAGGAGCCGCTCGTACTCCGAGGCGAACTCCTCCTCGGAGATGGGCTCACCGCATACAGCGATCCGCTCGGTTACCGAATGCAGGTGGGGCGACGTGTACAGCCCGGTCGTGAGGCCGTGGGCGCAGGCGAGCCCGGTCATCGAACGCGCCGTGGTCGTCTTTCCGTTCGTGCCCGTGACGTGGATGGTCGGGTAGGTGAGCTGGGGATCGTCGAGCTGCTCGGCGAGGGCCGTGATCCGGGTGAGGTCCGGCACCATCCGCTCGGGCTGCCGGGCGTTGAGCTCCCCCAGGGCTTCTTCGAACCGCACCGGCTCAGCCCTCGGGGGGCTTCAGAACCACCTCGATCCCCGGGCCCTCGCCGTCCCCCATCCCCAGCTCCTCGATGTTGCCGGCCTCGATCAGGTCGCTCTGGGCGAGCCGCAGCTTCTCGATCCGCTCGGCGGTATCACGCACGTTCACGCGTTGCACGGGCGCGCGGAGCGACACCCGGGCAAGGGCCTTCTCCTTGCGCACGGCGGTAAGCACGGCCGCCGTCACCTCGTACACCTCCGGATCGCCGCCGTCCGCGCCCCCCAAGAGCTCGCCCGCCACCGGCCAGCCGCTCAGGTGGATCGAGCCCTGCCGCCACCACGACCAGACCTCCTCGGTCACGTACGGGAGGAACGGCGCGAACAGGCGCAGCAGGGCCGCGAGCGCGAGGCGAAGCGACCCCACGGCGGAGCCCGCCGCCTCCGGACCGTGTCCGCCGTAGGCTCGTCCCTTCACCAACTCGACGTAGTCGTCGCAGAACCCCCAGAAGAACCGCTCGGCCACGTCGAGGGCCCGGGCGTGGTCGTACCCGTCGAACGCGCGGGTCGCCTCCTCCACCACCCTCGCAAGCTGGACCAACATCGAGTGGTCCAGGGGGTCGGAGACCGGGCCCTCCGAGGCCTCGATCGACAGGACGAACCTCGACACGTTCAGGACCTTGATGGCCAGGCGGCGCCCCACCTTGATCTGGCTCTCGTCGAAGGCCGTGTCGACCCCGAGGCGCGCGCTGGACGCCCAGTACCGGACGGCGTCCGCCCCGTACCGCTCGAGCAGCGGCATGGGGGTGACCACGTTTCCCTTGGACTTCGACATCTTCTTCCGCTCGGGGTCCAGCACCCAGCCCGAGATCGCCGCGTTCGTCCACGGCAGCGAGTCGTGTTCGAGGTGCGACTTCAACACCGTGTAGAACAGCCACGTCCGAATGATGTCATGGCCCTGCGGCCGAAGGTCCATGGGGAACAGCCGCCCGAACAGGTCGCCGTCATCGACCCACTTCCCCGCGATCTGGGGAGTCACCGACGACGTCGCCCACGTGTCCATGACGTCCGGGTCGCCGTTGAACCCGCCGGGCTTTCCTCGCTGGTCGGCCGTATAGCCCTCCGGCAGGTCGTCGGACGGGTCGATGGGCAGCCGCTCCTCGGGCGGGAGGAGTGGATGTTCGTGGTCCGGCTCGCCATGCTCGTCGAGCCGGTACCACACCGGGAACGGGACGCCGAAGAACCGCTGGCGGCTAACGCACCAGTCCGAGTTCAGGCCTTCGACCCACGACTCGTACCGACCCCGCATGTGCTCGGGATGCCAACGGAGCTCGCGACCCCGCTTCAGCAGGTCCTCTCGAAACTGAAGCGTCTTCACGAACCACTGGCGGCTGGAGATGATCTCGAGCGGCCGCTCGCCTCGCTCGTAGAACTTCACGGTGTGCCTGACAGGCTTGGGCGCGCCGACGAGGTCCCTGGATTCGGCGAGCAGCTCCGCGATCCGTTTCCTGGCCCTCTTCGCCGGCAGGCCTGCCATCTCGGATTGGGCGCGGTTGGCTGCCTCCGGGTCGCGGGACTCCCATCCGGGCTCGGCCCACCGGGGCGGCGCGATGGTCCCGTCCCGCTGGACGACCACCCGGGTCGGCAGCGACAGCTCTCGCCACCACAGGAGGTCGGTGACGTCGCCGAACGTGCAGATCATGGCGATGCCGGTGCCCTTCTCCGGCTCGGCCAGGGGGTGAGCCACGATCGGCACCGGCGACCCGAACAGCGGGGTCAGCACCCGGGTCCCCACCATTGCCCGGTACCGGTCGTCGCCGGGGTTCACCACCAGCGCGACGCACGCCGGGATCAGCTCCGGGCGCGAAGTCTCGATCTCGACGGCCCCGCCGCCGTCCTCACGCTCGAACGCCACCCGGTGGTAGGTCCCGTCGACCTCGCGGTCCTCGATCTCCGCCTGCGCGACGGCGGTCTGGAAGTCGACGTCCCACATCGTGGGGGCCTCGGCCTGGTACGCGAGGCCGCCCTCCAGCAGGCGGAGGAACGCCCGCTGCGACGCTCGCCGTGACGCCGCGTCGATCGTCGCGTAGGTCATGGTCCAATCGACCGAAAGCGCGAGCCGCCGGAACAGGTCCTCGAAGGCCCGCTCGTCCTCCGCGGTGAGGCGGCCACACAGCTCGATGAAGTTCGGGCGGGACACCGCGACGGGCTCGTCGGTCGGCCGGTCAAGGCGGTCCGTGTCGAGGGTCGGGTCGTACGGCAGCGATGGGTCGCACCGGACCCCGAAGTAGTTCTGGACCCGGCGCTCGGTGGGCAGGCCGTTGTCGTCCCAGCCCATCGGGTAGAACACCATCTTCCCCGCCATCCGCCGGAACCGGGCCATCACGTCGGTGTGGGTGTAGGACATGACGTGGCCGACGTGGATGTAGCCGCTCACGGTCGGCGGAGGCGTGTCGATCGCATAGATCTGCTCGCGGAGCCGCGCCCGGTCGAAGCGGTACGTGCGAGCGGCCTCCCACCATTCATCCCACTTCGCCTCGAGGCCCTCGACGCTCGGCTTTTCGGGCACGCTCATCTCGCGGAGTCTACGGGATGCTCCGGTCGGCCCGGACTTGTCCGACGCTAGACTCGCTACCCGTGAAGACCTGTGGTGCCTGCGGTGTGGAGAACCCGGACGGCGCCCGGTTCTGCGTGGCGTGCGGCGCGTCCCTGGCCCCCATGTGTCCCAATTGCGGCGTCGAGCTGCCGGGCGCCACCGTCCGGTTCTGCCCCTCCTGCGGGCAGCCGGTCAAGGAGACCCCGGCGGCGGGGCAGGAGCGGAAGCTCGTGACCGTGCTGTTCGCCGACGTGACCGGATCCACGGGCCTGGGCGAGCGGCTCGACCCCGAGCGGCTCCGGGAGGTCATGGAGGCCTACTTCCAGGCAATGCGGGAGGAGATCGAGGCGGAGGGCGGCACCGTCGAAAAGTTCATCGGGGACGCAGTCATGGCGGCGTTCGGCGTGCCGGCGGCGCACGAGGACGACGCCGCCAGGGCCCTGCGGGCGGCGGTCCGGATGCAAGCCCGGCTGGAGGAGGTCAACCGGCGCCTCGAGCAGAGCCACGATGTCACCCTCCGGATCAGGATCGCCGTGAACACCGGCGAGGTGCTGGCCGCGACCGCCCCCCACCCGGGTGAAGCCATGGTGACGGGGGACGCCGTGAACGTCGCGGCCCGGCTGCAGCAGGGGGCAAAGCCCGGGCAGGTCGTCGCCTCCGAGCGGACGGCCCGGGCCGCCCGGGGGTTCCGGTTCCGGCCCCTGGGGTCGGTGGAGCTCAAGGGCAAGACCGCGCCGGTGGATGCGCTCCTGCTCCTCGGCGACGCTGGCATGGCCGAACGAGGGGTCCCCGGCCTCCGGGCACCCATGGTCGGGCGGGGCGAAGAGCTCGCGCTCCTGGGGGCCGTCTTCGAGCGCACAGCTCGGGAGGGCCGTCCCAACCTCGTGACGATCTACGGCGAGCCCGGCGTGGGCAAGAGCCGACTCACTGCCGAGTTCCTGGCCCGGGTGGAGGAGCGCAACCAGGCCACCGTGGTCCTGCGGGGGCGCTGTCTCCCGTACGGCGAAGGCGTGACGTACTGGCCCCTGGCCGAGATCCTCAAAGGCCTCGCCGGGATCCTCGACACCGACCCGCCGGACGCTGTCCTTGACAAGATCAGGAAGGTCGGGATGGAACTCATCACGCCCGAGCTAGCGGCGAGCCCCGCGAAGGCCGTCGCCGCACTGGCGTACACGGTCGGCGTGGAGGACCCGATCGTCTCGTGGACGGAGCTCGACCCACGAGAGGTCCGCCGGAAGGCGCATGCGGCGTGGCGGTCGTTCTTCTCGGCCCTGGCGGCCCGCTCTCCGGTGGTGACGGTGATCGAGGACATCCACTGGGCCGACCCGGCACTCCTGGGCATCCTGGAGGAGCTGGCGGATCGATCCCAGGGCCCGCTTCTCTTCATATGTCCGGCCCGCCCCGAGCTGGCCGGACGGCGGCCGGAGTGGGGTGGGGGGCGGCGGAACTTCTCCTCGGTGGGATTGGAGCCGCTGTCGGAGGAGGAGGCCGACCGGCTCATCCGCTTCCTCCTCACCGTGGAAGACCTGCCCGAGAGCGTGCACCGGAGGATCCTGGAGCGGGCCGAAGGCAATCCGTTCTTCTTGGAGGAGATCGTGCGGCACCTCATCGACGAGGCCCGCATCGTGCGGGAAGCGGGCCGGTGGCGGGCCGCGAGCGAGATCGAGAACGTCGTGATTCCCGACTCCGTGCAGGCCGTCCTGGCGGCCCGCATCGACCTCCTGTCGCCGGTGGAGAAGCGAGCCATCCAGGCCGCCGCCGTCGTGGGCCGCGTGTTCTGGCTCGGACCCGTCCGGCGGCTGATGGACGGGCAGGCGAGGGAGCTCGACGCGACCCTGGCCCGACTGGAGGATCGCGAGTTCGTGCTTTCTCGGCTGGGCTCGTCAATGGCCGGCGAGCCCGAGTTCATCTTCAAGCACATCCTGATCCGCGACGTCGCCTACGAGAGCCTCCCGCGCCGGGAGCGCGGCGCCGCCCATGAAGCGGTGGCCCAATGGATCGAGGAGACAGCGGGCGAGCGACAGAGGGAGTTCGTCGAGCTCCTGGCCTACCACTACGGCATGGCGATCCAGGTGGCCCGGGAGAGCCCTGAGGTGGCGGCCGGCACCCTCGACGAGCTGCGGGTCAAGGCCTTCACCTACCTCCTGGAGGCCTCGAGGGACGCCAGAAGCAAGCTGGTCTCGCGTAAGGCGTCGCTGCTGGGGGAGCAGGCCCTGGCCCTTGCCGTGGACGACCTGGAGCGCTCCCTTGCCTTAGAGGCCATGGGCGACGCCTGCCAGGACCAGTACGAGGGAGACCTCGCGTTCAAGTACTTCAAGGACGCCGCTGACGCTCGCAGGGCCGCGGCGCCCGAGGACCGTGGGCGCATCGCGTACCTGTGCGCCCGTGCGTGCGACGTGCCGTGCCGGTGGCCGGGATCGATGCGGACGACGGCGTCCATGGAGGAGGTGGCGCGCTACCTCGACATCGGCATGTCGCTCGTGCCCGAAGGCGATAGCGAGGAGCGGGTCAGGCTGCTCAGCGTGCAGGCCTTCTGGCCCTTCGCTTTCCCCGCCGCCGAGCTGACTGCGGCGCAGATCGCAATGATGCGGCAGTCCGGCGAGGAGGCCGCCGAGATGGCCCTCCGCCTTGGGCGGAGCGACCTCGCGTCGGCCGCCCTCGACGGGGCGGCGAGCGCCTACGTGGCGGAGGGGCTCTACGGCGGTGCGGTAAGGACCATCGACAGACGGCTGGCGCTGGTGCCGGAGCTCGAGGATCCCTGGGAGATCGGGGACATCCACGGGGCCGCGGCGTGGTCGCGAGTCGACGTCGGCCTCTACCGGCAGGCGCTTCGGTTCGCGAACGACGGGTACGAACGGATGATCCGCGACGTCCCGTCCGTGGCCCTGCATTGCGTGGCCTGGCGGGCCGCGGCACGCTTCCGGCTCGGCGACTGGAACGGGCTCCTCGCGGACCTGGAGCTCGTCCGCGACATGCTCGGAGAGCGGCGGGACGATCCCCCCTACTTCACGAGCAGACCCTTCGCCGCCGCGGTCCTGGTCCACGATGCTCAGGGAAACGGGGCACCGGCCGACCGCCTCCTGGCCGTCCTGGACAGGCTGTGGGAGGGCCAACCGGAGCGCGCCGTGTTCGCCCAGATCTGGGTGGCGCAGGCCCTCGGACGAAGAGGCAACTTCCGGGCGGCCTGGGACATGATCGAGGCGACCACTGCGGCCCGCGTGCACCACGGGCTCGTCCATGAGGTCCGCTGCGAGCTGATTGCCGAGGAGGGATCATGGGACCGTGCGGCGGAGATCCTGGCGGAGGCGAGGGCCGTGGCTACTCGGGGAGGCCTGGTCGCCCTGCCGCTGTTCGCCGATCGCCTCGAGGGGCGGGCTGCGCTGGCCGCCGGCGACGCCGGCCGGGCGCTGGAGCTGCTGGCCCGGGCCAACGTGGGGTTCGGTTCGTTGGAGGCCCGGTGGGAACGAGCTGTGACCAACCTTGACCTGGCGGAAGCGCTCCTCGCGGCGGGCGACCCGGGTCGAGCGCGTCTGGCCCTCGACATGGCAGTGCCAGTCCTCGAGGAGCTCTCGTCGCTCAGGGAGATCGAGCGGGCACGCGAGCTGGCGAAGGAGCTGGACTGAGCAGGACGGGTCCGGCTAGGCGGTGCGCTCGCGGCGCTCGCGCTTCGGCTCCTGCCGGGGCACGAGCGTAGGGTTCACGCCGGACAGCACGACGTCGTGGTCGATCACGCACTTCGTGACGTCCCGGCGCGACGGCAGCTCGTACATCACGTTCAGGAGGACCTCCTCCATGATGGCCCGAAGGCCCCTGGCCCCGGTGCCTCGGAGGTTCGCCTGGTCGGCGATGGCCGTGAGGGCGTCCTCTTTGAACTCCAGGTCCACCCCATCGAACTCGAAGAACTTGCAGTACTGCTTGACCAGCGCGTTCTTCGGCTTGGTGAGGATGTCCACCAGGGCCTGCTTGTCCAGGTTGTGCACGTGGGTGAGGACCGGCAGGCGCCCCACGAACTCGGGGATCAGCCCGTACTTCAGCAAGTCCTCGGGGAGCACCTTGGACAGGATCTCGCCGAGGTCCTTCTCGTCCACCCGGCGGACGTCGGCCCCGAACCCCACGCCCCGGCTCCCGATCCGGCTCTCGATGATCTTCTCCAGGCCGGCGAATGCGCCCCCGCAGATGAACAACACGTTCGTGGTGTCGATCTGGATGAACTCCTGATGGGGATGCTTGCGCCCGCCCTGCGGCGGGACCGAGGCCGTGGTGCCCTCCAGGATCTTGAGCAGCGCCTGCTGCACGCCCTCGCCGGAGACGTCCCGGGTGATCGAGGGGTTCTCGCTCTTTCGGGCGATCTTGTCGACCTCGTCGATGTAGATGATCCCGGTCTCGGCCTTCTTCACGTCGTAGTCGGCGGCCTGGATCAGCTTGAGCAGGATGTTCTCGACGTCCTCGCCGACGTAACCGGCCTCGGTGAGGGCGGTGGCGTCGGCGATGGCGAACGGCACGTTCAGCATCTTGGCCAGCGTCTGGGCGAGGAGGGTCTTGCCGCAGCCGGTGGGGCCGAGGATCAGGATGTTCGACTTCTGGAGCTCGACGTCCTGGTCCTTCGCCCCGACCTGGATCCGCTTGTAGTGGTTGTAGACGGCAACCGAAAGAACCTTCTTCGATTGCTCCTGCCCGATCACGTAGTCGTCGAGGAAGGAGTAGATCTCCTGGGGCTTGGGGAGCTCCTCCAGCTTGAGCTCGGAGCTCTCGGATAGCTCCTCCTCGATGATCTCGTTACAGAGGTCGATGCACTCGTCGCAGATGTACACGCCCGGCCCGGCGATGAGCTTCTTCACCTGCTTCTGGCTCTTCCCGCAGAAGGAGCACTTCAGCAGGTCCGAGTCGCCTAGCCTCCCCATCGCCCCCAAGCTCTCTGAATCGAACGGCCGGGTTCCTGACCCGGCCCTCGGGCTTGATTCTACGAGCCTCCGGCCGCGGCCGCTGCAAGTTCCGGCAGGATCTTCCGGCTGCTGATGACCTCGTCCACAACCCCGTACTCCACGGCCTCCTCGGCGGTCAGGATGAAGTCGCGGTCCGTGTCCTTGGCCACCCTGTCCAGCGGCTGGCCGGTGTGTTGGGCGATCAGCTCCTCCAGGAGCTTGCGGTAGCGGGTCATCTCCTTGGCCTGGATCTCGATGTCCACGGCCTGGCCCTGGGCGCCCCCGTGGGGCTGGTGCAGCAGGATTCGGGAGTGCGGGAGCGCGTAGCGCTTGCCCTTCGTGCCGGCCAGGACGAGCACCGCGGCGGCCGAGGCGGCCTGCCCCATGACGATGGTCGACACATCGGGCTTGATGTACTGCATCGTGTCGTAGATGGCGAACAGCGACGTGATGTCGCCGCCCGGCGAGTTGATGTACAGGTTGATGTCCTTCTCCGGGTCCTCGCTCTCCAGGTGCAGCAGCTGGGCCATGATGAGGTTGCCCACGGCGTCGTCGATGGGGGTGCCCAGGAACACGATGCGTTCCTTCAGCAGCCGGGAGTAGATGTCGAACGAACGCTCGCCGCGGCTGGTCTGCTCGACGACGACGGGAACGAGGTAGTCCTTCAGGTCGCTCATGACTCGCCCTCCGCTCGGTCCTCTTCTGGAAGCTCGGACGGTTCCTCGGCCTTCGCAGAGGCCTCGTCCGCCGATGGGCTCTTGCCTTCGGAAATGGTATCGGCATGCTCGACGAGCAAGTCGAGCGCCTTTGTCCGGATGATATCACCGGCCAGTGTTACGACCTGGCCGGTTCGCTCGAGCGTCCGGGCCACGTCCTTGGGGTCCCGCCCCAGGGACCCCGCGAGGAGCGAGATCTCTCGGCCGAGCTCCTCCGCCGAGACCTCAAGGCCCTCACGGCGGGCCACGGCCTCCAGCACGAGGTCGGCCTTGATGGCCCGGAGCGCGTGGGACCGGGCGTCGGCCCGGAACCGGAGCTCGTCGAAGCCCTGGGCGTCGAGGACCTGCTGGAGGGAGAGCCCCGTCTGCTCGGCCCGCTCCCGGGCGTGGCTTACCCGGTGCTCGGTCTCCTCGTCGACCAGGGTCTCGGGGAGCTCGACGTCCACCCGGTCCACCAGGGCCTGAACGACCCGGTCGCGGACCTCGGCGTCGGCCGCCCGCTCCTTGCTCTGCGTGAGCTGGTCCCGGAGGCTTCCCCGCAGCTCCTCCAGGGTGTCGAACTCCGAGGCAGTCTTGGCGAAGGCGTCGTCCGCCGGGGGGAGCTTCTTGGCCTTGACCTCCTTCACGAGGACCTGGAAGGCGACCTCCTGTCCGGCGCGGGCCCCGAACCGCTGGTCCAGGGTGGCGTTGAACTTCAGGATCTCCCCGGCCCTCTTGCCCTCGAGCTCCCGGTCGAGCGCGTCCACGAACTCGTCCGAGCCGATCTCGTACAGGTAGTCGGGCCGGGTCGCCTCCGGGATCTCCCGGTCGTGAACATGGGCCCGGAGGTCGATCACCGAGTAGTCACCCCGGCGGGCCGGGCGCCCGATCGGCTCCAGCTCGGCGAACCGATCGCGCAGGCGGTCGATCAGCTCGTCCACTTCCCGGTCGGTGATGCCGACGAAAGGGCGCTCGACCTTGATCCCCTTGTAGTCCCCCTCGTCCAGAGTGAGCCGCGGACGCACCTCCACGGTGGCCGTGAACACGAGGGGCTTGCCCTGCTCGACCTGCTCGAGCGAGATGTCGGGATCGGTGATCGGCGCGAGCTCGTTGCTCCGGATGGCCTCCCGGTAGTACGTGGGGACTGCGTCCTCCAGGAACTCGGCCACGACCGCATCGCGCCCGATCTGGGCATCGATCACCTTCTTGGGAACCTTGCCCTTGCGGAACCCGGGGACCTTGACCTGTTGGGCGATCTTCCGGTAGGCGGCTTCGAGGTCCTTGTCGAACCGGTCGGGCGGGACTTCGACGGTGAGCTTGACGGTGTGCCGGTCGGTTTCTTCCACGGTGGTTTGCATCGGAAGAACGAGCGTATCGGAAAATCCCTCTCTGCCGGCGCGGCCGCGCAGTCCGGTATCGTGCGACCGTGTTCGAGGACGAGCTGGCGTTCGCGGGGGAGCTGGCCGATGAGGCGGGTCGGATCGCACTCTCCTACTTCGGCGGTGAGCTCGCGGTGAAGCTGAAGGCGGACCGCACGCCCGTCACCGAGGCCGACGAGCGGATCGAGGCCATGATCCGGGAGCGGGTGAGGGAGCGGTTCCCCGGCGACGCGGTCCTCGGAGAGGAGGGCGGCTTGGAGGGCGGAAGCGACCGCAGCTGGATCGTGGACCCCATCGACGGCACGAAGAATTTCGCCGACGGCGTCCAGATCTGGGCGAACCTCATCGCCCTGGCCATCGACGGTGAGCCGGTCATGGGAGTGGTGAACGCACCGGCCCTAGGCGAGCGGTACGAGGCCGTCAGGAGGGGCGGCGGGGCCCGGCTGAACGGGAGGCCCATCGAGGTCTCCCGGGCGGACCGGGTGTCCCGGGCCTTCGTCGTGTACTCCAGCGCCGGCCTGTGGTTGGACGCGGAGCGCCCCGAGCCCCTTCGCGACCTGCTCCGGGAGGCCCGGCGGAACCGCGGGTTCGGCGACTTCTGGGGACACATGCTCGTGGCCCGGGGCTCGGCCGACGTCATGCTCGAACCGGAGCTCCACACGTGGGACTTCGCCGCCCTGGAGGTGGTGGTCGAGGAGGCCGGCGGAAAGGTGAGCATGTTCGACGGGAAGCCGCTGGAACACGGCGGCAGCATGCTCACCACGAACGGCGTGCTCCACGACGAGCTGGTGGCCCGGCTCCTGGGTGGGACCCGCTGAATGAGATCCGGAGGCCCTCGATCCGGTCGCCGTCCCGTTCGAGCACGAGTGCCGCGGCCGCGATGTCCTGCACGCCGACGCCCGTGGGTTCACACAGCGGGAGCTGGTCGCTTGTCACCGAGGAGCTGGACCCCGGCTTGCTCCATCGCCGCTCCGACGCACCCAACCAAGGCAGCTGGGGATCCGGCAGCTCACCGAGCTGCTTCGAAGCGCGATCGGGTCGCAGGAAGCCTCGTCCTCGTTTGCGCCCGATCACACCTGGGAAGCTATGGACCGACGAAAGGAGGTGGAGACGTGCTCGATATCTCCTTCATGGCTGCGCAGGGTGCTCGGGTCAGTCTGGACCTCAGGCTGCCAGGGGTCTTGGCCCTCGTCGCCGGCGTGCTGATCCTGCTGTTCCCGAAGATTCTCAACTACATCGTGGCCGGGTACCTGATCTTCGTGGGCGCCGTGCAGGTGTTCGACGTCCACTTCTGATCTGGCCCCCGGGGCCGGCTGGCATCATCGGCGGGCCAGGGCCGTGTCGGCATCGAGCGGACTGACCCGCCGCCGGCGGTAGTTGCGAAGGGCGAACCGGTCGCAGGCGGTCTCGGCCGCCGACTTCCTGCCCAGGCGCTCGTGCAGGTACCAGTGCATCCACTCGTGCAGGTACAGGTACCGGAGCACTTCCCGGGGAGTCCGGAACGTCACGCCCTCGGTCAGCCAGATGAACCGCATCCCCTTGCCGGGCCGGCGCTTGGCCGCATAGGCCACGATCTCGCCGAAGGCGAAGAACGGTTCGGGCACCTGGAGCACGATCTCCTTGAAGTCGAAGTCGGTCCAGGCCGACAGGTGTGGCTTCTCCCTGTAGCGCAGGGGTTTCACGACGACCCGGTAGCCGTTGGCTGGCGGCAGGCCGTTCAGCATGGCCTTCGCCCGGGGCCCCGGGGTGGCCGGCAGCTCGGATCGCACCCTCATGGGCACGGACGGTAGCGCACGCAGGTGACAGCGAGGGAAACGGCCAGTGACCAGGGAAGATAGACCCCTCCCGCCGGGGAGGGAGGGCGTTTTTGGCGAGGACGGGTCGGGCCGCCCGGCTTCCCGCTCGGCAGGAGCCCGGGAAGCCTCCGGTCCCTCGGTCGAAGAGATCGCGACGGCAACCCCGAACGAGCCGCCGCGACCACGATCGCCAAGGCGATGAGCGTCAGCACGAAGCCGTGCTCGGTGGCGACCGCCCCCAGCTCGTCTCCGGTCCTCCCATGCAGCGTTGCTAAGACATGCCCCTGGCCTTCATGGCCGGGCCGAGAGCCATCAGTTCATAGCTCCCCACGTAGGACGGAGTGCTCCACGATGAGCAACCTTGATGGCAACGGTACGGCGGGCCGGTGGTGGCGGAATCCCGATTCTCAGGGGGGCCAAGTACGTAGTTCGACGTAGTCACGGTGGTCGGGATGGCCGGATTCGAACCGGCGACCTCGGCGTCCCAAACGCCGCGCGCTAACCAGGCTGCGCTACATCCCGTCAGCCGGGAATTGTAGCCCTCGGCGTCCGCGACCTCTCAACAGATCAGTCCGGGCGAACTCGTCGCACAATGGCGGGGGTGACTGAAGCTCGGTCTGGATGCTCGATCTGTCATGCGTCCTCAACTGCACAATGAGCCGCTAATTTCCGATCGATCCGACGTAGCCTCCGACGAGCGACCGTGCTAGACGCCTCAGCCGGTTCCTCTCTTCCCATACCAACCGCTCCACGCCTCCCGGGAGCAATCGAGGCGGTAGGACTGTGGCTTGGTCCTGCCCGAATCTCGCGAGCCGAACTCCGTCGCGGTTTCGCGATTCGGCACCGAGGGCAGCACCTCTTGCACCCCTCCATAGAGTTGAATGTGACGGGAGGGTCTGACACGAGGCCATGCAGGCCGTGTGCCAAGCCGATCCCCCGGGTTCGGATCAGGAAGCCGGGCCCGGGCACTCAGGCACCTTCGATATCGAACTCTCCTCGGCCCACGATGCGACGGCGCCGCCGACACGGACCCGCCAGGAGTAGCCCTGAGGCCCGAGCTCGAGCTCGACGACGCTCCGGCCGTTGCTACCGTGACCGCATGGACGGGCGGCCCGAGCGCAGGTACCGCGACGGCGCGCGGGCCGTTGCCCCGCTCGCCGTCGCCGTGGTCGGTTTCGGCGTCTCCTTCGGGCTGCTGGCCCGCTCGGCGGGGATGGGATGGCTGGCGCCCATCGCGATGTCGGCCACGACGTTCGCCGGCTCTGCCCAGTTCGCCGCGGCCTCGATCCTCGGGGCGGGCGGCACTGTAGTGGCCGCCGTGGCCGCCGCGGTGCTGCTGAACGCCCGCTACGGCCCCATCGGAGTTTCTGTGGCGCCGTGGCTGGAGGGGCCCGGATGGTCCCGGTTCTTTCGCGCACAGCTCGTGGTCGACGAGTCGTGGGCCGTGGCGGCCGAGGGCGAGGGCCGGTTCGCCCCTCGGATTCTGGTGGGCGCTGGGCTCACGCTGTACGTCTCGTGGGTTGCCGGCACCGCCGTCGGCGCCGTAGGCGGCCGGGCCTTGGGTGATCCATCGGCGCTGGGACTGGACGCGGCCTTCCCCGCGCTGTTCCTCGCGTTGCTCCTCCCGCAGCTCCGGAACCGGCAGACCCTCCTCGCCGCGTTCCTGGGCGCGGCTATCGCGCTCGCGTTTACGCCGATCGCGCCGGCCGGGGCCCCCATCGTGGCGGCGGCCGCCGCGTGTCTTGTTGGGGTGCGACGCTCATGAGCGAAGCGTGGATCGTGGTGATCTCGGTGGGGGCGGCCACCGTGGCCATCAAGTCGCTCGGCCCGGTCCTGCTGGGCGGCCGGCCGCTGCCTGCCGCCCTGACCGGGGTGGCCGAGCTCCTCACCCCCGCACTGTTGGCCGCGCTGGTAGTGACCCAGGCGGTCGCCACCGGACAGTCGATCTCGCCCGACGCCCGGCTGGTCGGGCTGGCGGCAGCAGGGATCGCGCTCTGGCGGAAGGCGCCGGTCTTTGTGGTGATCGTCGCGGCGGCGGCCGCGACGGCCCTGACGCGCCTCCTCGTCTGAGCCTGGAGCGCTTGCTACCCTTGCGGAGCCACGCGGGCGTAGCTCAATGGTAGAGCTCCAGCCTTCCAAGCTGGTGGTGGGGGTTCGATTCCCCTCGCCCGCTCCAACCGTGGAAGGCAGCGCGGCTAGCGTTGCCCGGTGCGCAGGTCCATGAAGTTCGACTCGATCGCGACGTACTTCTGCCAGGCCTGGACCCAGCCCTCATCGGTCCGGGCAAACCGGTGCGCGGGCGCTGCCGGGGACTGCCGGTCCCAGATCCCGAAGTAGTCGCGGCCGTAACCGAGCAGGTACCGCTCGCCTGAGTGGGTGAACTCGACCTGATCGCTTCCCCCCGGCGCGGCCTGGGCCGTCGGCAGGGTTTGAGTGGCGTCCGCCGGCGCCGGCCGGACGGCCACGGCGGGCGGGGGCCGGTCCGCGCCGGTTGGGATCTCGTCCACCAGCCAGCTCTGGCAGTATCGGCACTTGATGGCCTCGTCCTGGATCTCCTCGGCGCAGTAGGGGCACTTCTTCATTGGCGGCACCTCCGTTCGGCGACCCCCAACGCTACGGGCAGAAGCGCTGAGAAGGCAAGCGAGGCATCAGAACTGCCCGACGCCGGTGGGCGAGGCTTTGCGGGAGGGACCCGGTAGGGTTGGCCGACATGCCACTTCCCGGATGGCTGGGGCGGTTCAACCGCAACCTGGCGAACCGCGTGACCGGCCGGTTCGCCGGACGGCTTCCCGGCTTCGCCATCGTCACGCACACCGGACGACGGTCCGGACGACGCCACCGAACGCCAGTGAATCTCTTCCGGTCACGTGATGCCTACGTGATCGCCCTGATGTACGGACGCGATCGGGATTGGGTGAGGAACGTAATGGCGGCGAACGGGTGCGATGTCGAGACGCGCGGGGCGGCGCTTCATCTGGAAGATCCGAGGATCGTGACAGACGCGAGCGCGACGTTGGTCCCGGTCCCGATCCGACCGATCCTGAAGGCGGCCCGAGTGACTGAGTTCATGGAGCTGAAGGTGGCGCGGTACCCGGCCCCTTGAGTACCTCGCCGCCCTTCATCACGAACGACACATCGGTGAATCGCGCCACGTCCTCCAGGGCGTCGCCCTCCGCGGCAACGAGATCGGCGAGCCTGCCCGGCTCCACCGAGCCGATCCGGTCCTCCCACCCCATCAGCTCGGCCGCAACGATCGTCGCGCTCTGGAGGGCCTGCATCGAGGTCATGCCGTATCGGACCATGTACGGGAGCTGCCGGCCGTTCCACCCGTGCGGGTACACGCCGCTGTCTGTCCCGAAGGCGACCTTGACGCCCGCCTTCACCGCCTTCTCGAACCCCTCGCGCTGCACCTCGGTGGTCTCCTCGTTCTTGCGGAGCGTCTCGACCGGCCATCCCCTGCGCCGCCCCTCCTCCGCGATGTAGTCGCCGCAGTAGATGTCGGCCACGAGGTAGGTGCCGCGTTCCGCCATCATCTCGATGGCCTCGTCGTCGATGAGCGAACCGTGCTCGATGGAGCGGACCCCGGCACGGACGGCCCGCTTGATCCCCTCCGCGCCGTGCGCGTGGGCCGCCACGAACGTCCCATACAGTGCGGCCTCCTCCACGGCGGCCCGGATCTCCTCTTCCCCGAACTCCGGCGCGCCGGGATCGGTCCCCCGCGTCAGCACCGCACCGGTCGCGATCAGCTTGATGTAGTCGGCACCGCGATGCAGGATCTCGCGGACCACGCGCCGGACCTCGTCGGCGGAGTCGGCCACCCCGAACCGGAGCTCCCGCGGGACCTCGACGTCGGGGGCGACGAGCGGGATGTCGCCGCCTCCCGACGACACCGTGACGTAGGCCCCGGCGCACTGCATGCGAGGCCCGGCTACCCACCCCGCGTCGATCGCGTCGCGAAGGGCCACGTCCACGAAGGCTCGAAACGTTCCGACGTCGCGCACTGTGGTGAACCCGGCCATCACCGTGTCGCGCGCGTTGCGGACGCCGGCGAGCGCCTCTTGCGCGCCGGTTCGCATCAGCAGCGTGGCGTACTCGCCGGCCTCGTACTCGCCGACCAGGTGGGCGTGGCAATCGACGAGCCCGGGCGCGACGGTATGCGAGGACAGGTCGAGGACCCGGGCGCCGTCCGGGTACCGGCCCCGGTCCGGTCCCACCGACTCCATGCGGGCGCCACGGATCTCGACGACCTGGGCCCGCAGGAGCTCACCGGCCACCGTGTCGACCAGCCGGCCGGCCCGGACCACGGTGAGCTCCTCTGCGGTCACAGGCCGAGAGCTTATCTGCCGGGGCTGCGGCCCGGAGGCGAGGGCGTCGCGTCTACCCCTCGAGGCGAAAGTCCAGGTCGGCGGGGACCTCCGCCACGCCCATCTGGGCCTTCTGGAGCCGGCCCGAGTAGTCCCAGTTCATGGCCTGCCACCGGGTGAACTGGTCGAGCACCCAGATGCCGGCCTGACGGCTAGCGTTGCCAGAGTTCCGGTTCCCGCCGAACGGCAGGTGCGCCTCGGCTCCCGACGTGGAGTTGTTCACCGAGACCATGCCGGCCGAGATCCGCTCCCGGAACCGGAACACGGAGAGCGGGTCGCGAGTGTAGATCGACGACGACAAGCCGTAGCCGTGGCCGTTCGCCAGCTCCATCGCCTCGTCGAACGTGGCGAACGATGCGACACCCACGATGGGGCCGAACGTCTCGGTCCGGTACAGGTCGTCGTCCATGGCGATGCCGTCGACGATCGTGGGGTGGCAGTACAGACCGGCCTCCGGGTCGCCGACGAACCCGTCGCGGGGGTTCGGCTTCGTGACACGGCCGGTGCCGGAGGACCCGTACACCTTGTGGTGCGGCTTCACGAGGTCGAGCCACCCCAGGAACCGGTCGCAGAACCGCCCGTTCATCATGGGGCCGTACAGCACGTCCTCCATGGGCTCGCCGATGGCCGCGGCCTCGACTGCGGCAGCGAATCGAGACAGGAAGTCGTCGTGGACCGACTCGTCCACGATCACGGTCCCGAGGGAGGTGCACCGCTGGCCCGCCGTGCCGAACCCGCTGAACAGCGCGCCCTCGACCGCGAGGTCGAGGTCGGCGTCGGGCATCACCACGAGCGGGTTCTTGCCGCCGAGCTCCAGGCAGGGCGACTGGAGGTGGCGTCCGCACAGCTCGCCGATCCGCCTGCCTACTTCGGTGGAGCCGGTGAACCCCACCTTGTCGACCAGCCCTTCGTCGAGCGCGCGCTCGAGCCCGGCGAAGGTCACGGGCCCGTCGGCGAGCACCATGTTGAACACGCCGTCCGGCAGCCCGGCGTGCAAGACCAGCTGCGCGAACGCCTCCGCCATGGCCGGGGTGTACTCGGCCGGCTTCCACACCACGGCGTTCCCGCACACCAGCGCGGGCACGATGTACCAGGACGGCACGGCAACAGGGAAGTTGCCGGCCGTAACGATGGCGCAGACGCCGACCGGCGCGCGAAACGTGAACAGCTGCTTGTCGGGAAGCTCCGAGGGAACGGTCTGGCCGTAAAGCCGTCGGCCCTCGGACAGGAAGAAGTTGCAGGTGTCGACGACCTCTTGGACCTCTCCCAGCGATTCCCGATACGGCTTGCCGATCTCTCGCGTGAGGAGCCTGGCGATCGTTTCCTTGTTTGCCTCCACCAGGTGCCCGAGGTGCTGGACGGCCCGCCCGCGCACGGGCGCCG
>JBOGVI010000219.1:0-2267 GCA_050692695.1 Actinomycetota bacterium | reverse complement strand
AAGGGCGGTATTCGATCCACCTGCTACCGCTAGCGCTCGTCGTCCTCGCCGTCGCGCTGGGGGCGGGACGCTGGCGTCGCACCGTCGTGATGCTCTGGCTCGCGCTGGCGTTAGCGCACCTTCCGTCCGCGGCGGGCCGCTACGCCTGGGCCGTGCAGAACATCAATGCCATGCAGGTCCACCTCGGACACTGGGTCGACGCGCATCTGCCACCTCGAGCCCGCCTGGCCCTTAACGACATCGGAGCCATCGCCTACTTCTCGCGGCGCGAGGTCATCGATCTCATGGGGTTGGTGACGCCGGACATCCTTCCCTACCGGCGCCAGGGCGAAGACGGTGTGGCGCGGTACGTCACTCACGTTTGCCCCGACTACGTGATCGTGTTCCCGACCTGGTTTCCCCGGCTCACCGCCCAGCGCTCCCTGCTCGAGCCGATCTACGCCGTGCGCCTCGATCACAACGTCGTGTCCGGCGGATCAGAAATGATCGTGTATCGGCTCCTGCGCTGCGAGAGGCATTCAGGCGCGGAACGTGCGCCGGGTCGCCGGACGGCGGCGGGCGCTGTGGTACGATGACGCTCTCGTCATGGACTACAAGGCCACGCTAAACCTGCCGAAAACGACGTTTCCCATGCGGGCCAACCTGCCCGAGACCGAGCCTGCCCTCCTGCGTTGGTGGGACGACGTGAAGATCTACGCGCGGCTCCGGGAGACGGCGTCCGACCGCCCGCTGTGGATTCTCCATGACGGCCCGCCCTATGCGAACGCGCCGATTCACATGGGGACCGTGCTCAACAAGGTGCTCAAGGACTTCGTCGTCAAGGCGCGCTCGATGCTCGGCTTCAACGCCGTGTACGTTCCGGGGTGGGACTGCCATGGCCTGCCGATCGAGCGCGAGGTGGACAAGACCCTCGGCCTGGACGACGCCTCGGTGGACGTCCGCCGCGCCATGGATCCGGTGGAGAAGATCCGCCGCTGCCGCGAGCATGCCCTCAAGTTCGTGGACATCCAGCGCGAGGAGTTCCGCCGGCTCGGTATCTTCGGCGACTGGGACAACCCGTATCTGACGATGGCCCCGGCCTACCAGGCCATCATCGCCCGCGAATTCGGGCGGCTCGTGGGCCGCGGGCTCGTGTACAAGGGGCTCAAGCCCGTCCACTGGTGCATGCACTGCAAGACGGCGTTGGCCCAGGCCGAGGTCGAGTACGAGGAGCAGCAGACGCCGTCAGTCTGGGTGAAGTTTCCCCTGGTCTCCCCGCTGCCCGGGGTGACCTCGGCGCCCCGGGCGTCCCTCGTGATCTGGACGACGACGCCCTGGACGCTGCCCGCCAACCTGGCGATCGCCGTCCATCCCGAGGAGGAGTACGTGGCGCTGGCGGGAACCGTTCCCGGGGCCAAGGTCGTCGAGACCTTCGTGGTGTCGGCCAAGCTGGCCGACGAGGTGGCCCGGGTGGCCCGGCTTCAGGACGCGCGCCGGCTGGCCACGATCCCCGGCCGGAGTCTCGTGGGGCTCGAGTACCGCCACCCCTGGATCGACCGCACGGGCAAGATCGCTCTGGCTGATTTCGTCGCCATGGACCAGGGCAGCGGGCTCGTGCACATCGCGCCCGGCCATGGTGAAGAGGACTACGACCTCGGCAAGAGCTTGGGCCTGCGGATCTACAACCCGGTGGACGACGATGGGCGCTTCATTCCCGAGGTGGAGCACTTCGCCGGGCTCACCGTGTGGGAAGCGAATCCTCGGATCACCGAGCACCTGCGCCGGTTGGGCGCGCTGCTGGCCGAGACGACACTGACCCACACCTACCCACACTGCTGGCGGTGCAAGCACCCCACGCTGTTCCGGGCGACTGAGCAGTGGTTCATGGAGCTCGATCGACACGGACTGCGCGAGCGCGCCCTGGAGGCGATCCGCCGGGACGTGACCTGGATCCCCGGCTGGGGCGAGGAGCGGATCTTCAACATGGTCGCCCATCGGCCCGACTGGGTCCTCTCGCGCCAGCGCGTGTGGGGGGTGCCGATCGTGGCCTTCTACTGCGAGCAGTGCGACGGGTTGCTGCTCGAGGAGCGGATCGTCGAGCACGTGGCCCGGCTGTTCGCCGCCGGACGCGGGATCGAGGAGTGGTATCTGCGCGGGGAGCGGGACCTGCTCCCGCCCGGCACGCGCTGCCCGAAGTGCGGGAGTGAGCGCCTGCGCAAGGAGACGGACATCCTCGACGTGTGGTTCGACTCGGGATCCAGCCACGCGGCGGTGCTGGAAACCCGCCC
>JBOGVI010000218.1:0-8108 GCA_050692695.1 Actinomycetota bacterium | reverse complement strand
CTGTCGGAAGGCGAGATGGTCGCGGTAGAGGCCCTGATTCGGTGGGCCGACCCGAACGGCGGCCTGGTTCCCCCGGGCGACTTCATCCCGCTGGCCGAGGAGATGGGGCTCATCGAGGCCATCGGCGCCTGGGTCGTCGAGGAGCTGGCCCGCCAGGGTCAGGCGTGGCGGGCCAAGGGCCTCGAGCTGGAGCTGTCCTTCAATCTATCGCCCAGGCAGCTCTGGCAGCCCGACCTCAGCGAGAAGGTCCTGGAGCGGCTGTCGGCGGCCGACCTCGATCCCACGAGCGTGGTGGTCGAGATCACCGAGTCAACGGCCATGACGGACCCCGACCGGACCCAGCGGATCCTGTGGGACCTGCACACCCGGGGCCTGCGCCTGGCCCTCGACGACTTCGGCACGGGCTACTCGTCGCTCTCGCGGCTCCAGCACCTGCCGGTGGACATCCTCAAGATCGACCGCTCGTTCATCCGAGACGTGGCCGGCGACGGCCAGGCCGCCAGCATGGTCCGGGCGGTCATTCAGCTCGCCGAGGGCCTGGGGATGACCCCCCTCGCGGAGGGCATCGAGACCGAGGAGCAGTGGCGTTCCCTGGTGGACTACGGGTGCCGCCTGGGGCAGGGCTACTTCTTCTGCCGGCCGGTGCCCGGTCCCGACATCCTGGCCCTGTACCGGCGTTCCGGGTTCACGCTGATCCGGGCCGCCGGGTAGAGGCGGCCAGGGTCAGCGCCTTCGAGCCGGGCGCCTGAGGGAGGATTGGCGTCCCCGGGCGGAGCCCGAGAAGACCACCCGCGGCGGCGCCAGGGTCATGCCCGCCTGCTCGAACTCCTGGTGCAGGTCGAGCCGAGCGGCGATCCGGCTCACGTCGCCCTGCTGCTCGGTGGTGACCAGCGTGATGCCGGTCCCGCTCCGCCCGGCCCGCGCGGTTCGGCCAACCCGGTGCACGTAGCCGTTGTCGTCCTGGGGCGGATCGAAGTTCACCACGTGGGTGATCCGATCGAGGTCCAGGCCGCGTGCCGCGACGTCGGTGGCCACCAGGACGTCCACGCTGCCGGACTCGAACCGGGCCAGCGACCGTTCGCGCGCCGGCTGGGCCATGTCGCCGTGCATCGCCGCGGCCCGGATGCCGTTCGCCTTCAGCTTCTGCACGAGCCGGTCGGCCCCCCTCTTCGTCCGGACGAACACCAGCGTGAGGTCCCGCTCCCTCTGGAGCAGCTCCACCAAAGCCTCGACCTTGCCTCCCGCCGAGACGGGCAAGAAACGGTGCGCCACCTCCTCGACGGTCTTGGCATCGGTCTCGACCTCGTGCCGACGGGGGTCCCGGGTGTACGCCGCCGCGACGTGGCCCACGGCCCCGTCGAGCGTGGCCGAGAAGAGCATGGTCTGGCGGCGCTCCGGCAGGAGGCGAACGATCCGGTCCACCTGGGGCTGGAACCCCATGTCGAGCATCCGGTCGGCCTCGTCGAGGATCAGGACCCGCACGTGGTCCAGCCGCACCAGGCGTCGCCCCACCAGGTCGGTCAGCCGGCCCGGCGTGGCGATGAGGATCGGAGCGCGGCCCGCGTCCTTGCCCTGGGCCACCACGCCGACCCCTCCATACGCCACTGCAGCGCGCAGGCCCTTGGCCTTCGCCACGTCGGAGAACTCCTCTGCCACCTGAACGGCCAACTCGCGGGTGGGGACCAGCACGAGGGCAGTCGGGCCGAGCCCGGCCGGATCCACCCGCTCCACGATGGGGATGGCGAAGGCCAGGGTCTTGCCCGAGCCGGTCTGTGACTTCGCCAAGACGTCGTGCCCGGCGAGGGCATCGGGCAAGACCAGGGACTGGATGGGGAACGGCGCCACGATGCCGCGCCGGGACAACGCTTGGACGACGGCCGGTGACGCGCCGAGGTCGGGGAAGGACCGTGTTGACATGTTCGACTCCTTCTGCCGCGACCCTTTGTGCCGCGACTGGCTCGGGGAGGTTCTGCCATGACCCCGAGACCGCCGAAGGAGGAACGAGGAAGCGAAACCTCACGGGACGGCGATGGCCGTCCGTATCGACAAGCGTACCAGGAGGGCTCAGCCGGCGGCCCGGAGCAGGAGGGCGATCATGGCGAAATGGCAGGCCGCGGCGGCCACCATGAAGGCGTGCCAGACCTCGTGGAAACCGAACGAGGCCGGGCGGGGGTCCGGGCGCTTGGTGGCGAACACGATGGCGCCGGCCGTGTACAGGACACCACCCAGGGCCATCAGCGCGATCTGCGGCATGGCCATCCCACGCACGAGCTGCGGGAGCGCGACCAGCGCGAACCATCCGAGGCCCATGTACAGGATGCCGGTGGTCACGTGGAGCCCGTCGATCCTTGCCAGTTTGAGCGTGATCCCCACCGCCGCGCCGGCCCACACCACGGACAGCATGACGACGGACCACGCACCGTCCAGTACCAGGACGCTCACCGGCGTATAGCTCCCCGCGATCAGCACGAAGATCATCGAGTGATCCAGGCGCTTCATCCGCCGGAGCGCGTCGGGGGACCAGTCGACGCGGTGGTAGGCCGCGCTCGAACCGAACGCCGCGGTCAGGCTGATGGCGTACAGGGCCACCGCGACCCGGGCCGGGCCGCTCCTCGCCAGGAGGACCAGGGCCACGCCGGCGGGGACCGAGACGAAGAACGCCACCTCGTGGATCCACCCGCGCAGACGGGGCTTGGAGGCGATGGCTGCGGACATGTTCTCCATGCTACGTCGGCCCCGGGGTACCCTTCGGATATGCGCGGCCCCACCGGCGACCTGGCACACCGCCTGGCCGTCGCCCGCGGCGACGAGCCCGCCGACCTCGTCCTCTCCGGAGGCCGGGTGCTGTCCGTCTTCACCGGCGAGCTCCTGGATGCCGACGTGGCCGTGGCCGGCCAGCACGTCGCGGGCGTGGGCCGGTACGAGGGGCAGGAGGCTGCCGACTGTTCGGGCCTGCTCCTCCTGCCGGGGTTCATCGAAGGGCACATGCACATCGAGTCGACGAAGCTCCCGCCCGACGAGTTCGCCCGGGCCGCGCTCCCGTGGGGGACGACGACGGCGGTCCTCGATCCGCACGAGATCGCCAACGTGTTCGGACTCGACGGGATGCGAGCCCTGCTCGACGCGGCCCGCGGCGTCCCGTTGGACTTCTACGTCATGGTGTCGTCGTGCGTCCCGGCCAGCCGGTTCGAGTCGAGCGGGGCCACGGTCGATGCGGACGACATCGCCAGGTTCCTGGCGGAGGAGCCGAACGCCATCGGGATCGCGGAGATGATGGACTTTCCGGCAGTCGTGGGAGGCGATGAACCAACGCTGGCGAAGGTGGAGGCCGCGGGAGGGCGCCACATCGACGGTCACGCCCCCGGCCTGTCGGGCGCCGGGCTGAACGCGTACCTGGCTGCCGGCGTCCGCAGCGACCACGAATGCACTACCTATCAGGAAGCGCGTGAGAAGCGGCGCCTGGGCATGTGGATCATGATCCGGGAGGGCTCGGCGGCCCGGAACCTGGAGGCCTTGCTCCCACTGGTCTTGGACCATGGGCCGGCGAACTGCCTGCTCTGCACGGACGACCTCGAGCCCGACCACCTGCTCGAGAAAGGACACGTCAACGACGTGATGCGAAAGGCCGTCTCGCTCGGGTGCCCGCCGGCCGACGCGGTGGTGATGGGCTCCCTGAACGCCGCCCGTTATCATCGGTTGCACGAGCACGGCGCGGTTGCCCCCGGATTCGTGGCCGACGTCGTGGCCGTCGAGGACCTCGAGCGGTTCCGCCCGGTCCGGGTGTGGAAGCGGGGACGGCTGGTGGCTCGAGACGGCAAGCCGATGAAGGTCCCGAAGTCGCCGATGCCCGACTGGATGCGGGGCAGCGTGCACGTGCCGCCCCTTTCCGCGGAGCACTTCCGGATCGATGCCGACGGCCGGGTCCGGGTGATCGGGGTGGAGGCGGGCCAGATCGTGACCCGTGCCGTGGTGGAGGAGGTCACCCACGTCGGCGGGGAGGCCGTGGCCGACCCCGCACGGGACCTGGCCAAGATCGCGGTGATCGAGCGCCACAGGATGACCGGGCGGATCGGCCTAGGGTTCGTACGGGGCTTCGGCCTGAAGCGGGGAGCCCTGGCCTCCACCTACGCACACGACGCGCACAACGTGGTGGTAGTGGGGGCGGACGACGCCGACATGGCCGCGGCTTCGAATCGGCTGGCCGAGACAGGGGGCGGCCAGGTCGCCCTGGCCGGCGGGGAGATCCTCGGCGAGGTGCCCTGTCCGTTCGGGGGGTTGCTCTCCGACCTCCCGGCCGAGCAGGTCGCCGCGATGGTGCACGGCCTGGCCAAGGCCGCCGAGGAGATGGGGGCCACCCTCCCGTCGCCGTTCGCGGCCATGTCGTTCCTGGCCCTGTCGGTGGTCCCCGAGCTGAAGCTCACCGACCGTGGCCTGGTGGACACGGTCCGCTTCGAGCTGGTGCCGCTCCAGGTCTGAGCCCGAAGTCGAGCAGAACTCGGCCTCCCTCAGGTGCCGAGGACCCCTCGCACCGTCTCCGCGATCGCCGCCGCCGAGATGCCGGCCGCCTCGCGCAGCTCGTCCGCGGTCCCGGAGCCCGGCAGCGCGGTCACGGCGAGCTTGATCACGCGGCCCGACAACTCGCCCGCCGCGGCCAGAGCCTCCAGGACCGCGTCGCCCAGGCCGCCCTCGACCCAGTGGTCCTCCACCACGACCACGGTCCCGGTCTCGCCAAGCGCGGTTCGAAGCGTCTCCGCGTCCATGGGCTTCACCGAGTAAGCGTCGATGACCCGAACGGCCACGCCCTCGGCATCGAGCGCGTCCGCCGCCCTCAGCGCCTCGAACACGGTCACGCCGGCTCCCACGACCGTGGCGCGGTCGGCATCGCTCCGGCGGAGCACCCTGCTCCCGCCGATGGGGAACTCCTCGCTGGCGTCGTAGAGCTTTGGCGTGTTCTCGCGGGTGGTGCGGATGTATGAGATGCCGGGGCGCTCGGCCATGGCCCACGTGAGCTTCGCGGCCGCATTGCCGTCGGCCGGGTACAGGACGGCGGAGCCGTGGACGGCGCGCATCATGGCTAGGTCCTCCAGCGCCATCTGGGACGGACCGTCCTCGCCGATCGAAACTCCGGCGTGCGAGCCGCTTAGCCTGAGGTCCGCCCGGCTCACCGCGGCCATCCTGACGAAGTCGTAGGCGCGGGTCAGGAACGCGCCGAACGTCGCCGCAAAGACGGTCTTGCCCAGGGCCTGGAGCCCCACGGCGACCCCGGCCATGCACTGCTCGGCGATGTAGAGCTCGATGAACCGGTCCGGCGCGACCCTCTGGAAATCCTCCGTGTGGGTGGAGTTCGAGACCTCGCCGTCGAGCACCACCAGGTCCGGCCGGGCGGCCATCGCCGCCAGGGTCTCGCCGAACGCCTTGCGCGTGGCGATCCCGTCCTCGTATGTGGGGAGCTCGAACGTCCACGGGGTCGGCGGCGGGGCGATCCTCGCCTCCGGCTTCGGGGGCGTGATGACCATGGAGCGCGGACCGCCGAGCTCGGCGATGGCTTGCTCCGCCTCCTCCTTCGACAGCGCCTTGCCGTGCCAGCCCTCCCGGTTCGCCACGAGCGAGACGCCGTGGCCCTTCTCGGTCCTCGCCACGATCAGCACCGGCCGGCCGGCTTCCTCGGCCTCCCCATAGGTCCGGTCGATGGCGGCGACGTCGTGGCCGTCCACCTGGATGGCGAGCCAGCCGAACGCGCGGGCCCGGTCGGCGTAGGCGTCGCCGTTCCACTGGAGCATGGTCGGACCTCGCTGGCCCAGGCGGTTCATGTCGAGCACGGCGATGAGGTTGTCCACGCCGTGGAACGATGCATTGGCCATGGTCTCCCACACGGAACCCTCCGCGGACTCTGAGTCGCCCAGAAGCACCCACACGCGGGCCGGGTTCCTATCGAGCTTCATGGCCAATGCCATGCCGAGTCCGATGGGCAGCCCCTGGCCGAGCGACCCGGTGGCCACGTCGATCCACGCCATCCCGGGAACCGGCGCCGGATGCCCTTCCAACGGACTTCCGAGCCTGCGGTACGTCATCAGCTGCTCGTCGGTGATCGCTCCGATCGCCTTCAGCACCGAGTACATCAGGGGCGACGCATGGCCCTTCGACAAGACGAACCGGTCGTTGGCGGGGTTCCTGGGGTCGGAGACGTCGTACCGGAGGTGGTCGGAGTACAGCACGGCGAGCAGGTGCGCAGCGGACAGTGACGAGGTGGGGTGCCCCGAGCCGGCCTCCGTCGAGGCTCGGATGCCGTCGACTGCGAGCTGCGCCGCCAGCGCGTTCCACTCCTGGACCTTGTCCATCCCGCGCCTCCCGTCGTGTCCGTTCATATTCCAGCTTATCCGCCGACCGTGAGATGGTGGCCCGGTGACCTCCTCGTTCACGGCCGGGCAGCGGAAGGTTGTCCGAGCTGCTCCGGCCGCTGGAAGGAGGCGAGAGCTTCGGCCAGGGGCGGACCCGCGGCGGGCCCAGCCGATGGAGCGCGGGCCGCGACTCGTGTGGGTCAACATCCAGCCCACCGCTGGTGTGAGAGGTCCAGTTCGACCGTCTCCAGGGCGGGCGGTTCTCACGCCGCGAGCTTCCTCCGGTGGCGCCCGGACCGCGATCCGCGGTCTTGCACGTTCGGTCAGTTGCTGCGTTCCCCGCGGGCCTGACGCCGAAGGAGGGTCCGCCGGAGGAGGACCGGCGCCCTGCTACCCTGTGCCGCATGGCTGATTACAAAGAGGTTCGTGTCGAGCGTCTCCATCTCAAGATCCCGAACACCGACAAGCTGCGCAAGACCGCAGCCGGTCGGCACAGCCACCTCCTGGCCGCGGGGTGGCGGGAGGTGGAACGCAAGCCGGGCTTCGACCACGTCTGGGTCCGGTACGAGCGCACCGGACTGACGCCCCTCAAGCTCCGTCTGCCGAGGGGCGGCGCCGAGGTCCCCCGCATGGAGCGCCGGCCCCGCGGCCAGTTCCAGGGCGGCGGCAGGGGCGGGCGTGGAGGGTTCCGGGGCGGGGGTCGTGGCGGCGGCGGTGGCGGTGGCCGCGGTGCCCCCGGTACGGGTGGAGCGCGCGGTGCCCCCGGTGCGGGTGGAGCGCGCGGTGCCCCCGGTACGGGTGGAGCCCGCAGTGCCCCGGGTGCGGGTGGAGCGCGCGGTGCCCCCGGTACGGGAGGAGCCCGCAGTGCCCCAGGTGAATCTCCCGGCGTGGATGGCGCCGGCGGTGGGGGCGCCGGAGCCCGTCCGGCTGGCCCGGGCGACACCGGCGGTCAGGCCGCTTCGTAGCGACGCCGGATGTGACGAGGGACCCGCCGCGGCGGGTCCCTCGTATCGTTTCGGGTTCGGATCGGCTCAGCCGACCAGCCGGACGTTCGTCGCCTGGGGTCCCTTCTGACCCTGGGTAACCTCGAACTCGACGGGCTGGCCCTCTTCCAGGTTGCGGTAGCCCTCACCGACGATCGCGCTTAAGTGCACGAACACGTCGGGGCCGCCCTCCTGGGAGATGAAGCCGTACCCCTTCTCGGGGCTGAACCACTTCACGGTACCGGTTGCCACTTGCAATCCCCTCCTTCCTTGGCACCGAGCGGGTCGGGGAAGCCGCCCGTCGGGCCGCCGGCGAGTCGCCGGGAGGGAACTGCTCGTGGTGCGAACTGGCGTACTACGATGCTGCCCCTCAGGCGCACGATACCACCCGCCCGGGACGACCGCCCTCCCGGGGTCGAGACGGTTGCCGAGGCAGCACCCGAACATCCTTCGGTTCCTGAGCTGTTCGGCCGGATAGACACCCTGTATCATGCCATCCAGAAGGCGATCTGTTCGCCGTCCTCAGGTCCGGAAGGCGGTGACCCGAGCAACATGAGGGGAGGTCCGGATGAGCGACGAGCTGGAGCCCAAGGGCGGGCGGGGACGCGAGAAGGGCGTTCGCCCGAAGCACGGGGCCGGCAGGGCCCACGCCTCGGAGCAGCCGTTCCCGTATCCGCTGAAGCGCGAGTTCGTCGAGCCGGAGTGGACCCGCCTCCCCGGCTTCGCCGATGTCACCGTGGAGCAGTGGGAGAGCGCCCAGTGGCAGCGCGCCCACACCGTGAAGAAC
>JBOGVI010000217.1:0-9898 GCA_050692695.1 Actinomycetota bacterium | reverse complement strand
GGCCGGCGGGGGCCTCCACCACGGTTCAGCGCGTTGCGGTTTCTGCGGCCCGGAGTGGCCTCCAACTCGACCGACGTTGCAGACGTTGAGGCGGTCGAGTCTTTCGACGTGTAGCCGTACGGGGCGGTGACGCCCCATCCGGTCCTGTGCCACCATGGCCCGTCCATGGGCGGGATCGACCTGCACACGCACACGAACCGCTCCGACGGCACGTTCGCGCCGGCGGAGCTCGTCGAGCTCGCGTCGCGCCGGGGTCTCGACATCGTGGCCATCACCGACCACGACACGATGGACGGGATCGACGAGGCGGCCGCCGCCGGCGATGCCCTCGGTGTCGAGGTCGTCCCAGGCGTGGAGCTGTCCACCGAGTACCAGGGCGCGAGCGTCCACGTCCTCTGCTACTGGATGGACCCGGCCGACGAAGCGCTCCAGGCGGAGCTCCATCGGCTCCGCGACGAGCGGTTCCGCCGGGGCGAGCTGATGGTCGAGCGGCTGCACGCCCTGGGATACCCCGTCTCGTTCGAGCGCGTCCGGGAGATCGCGGGCGGCGCCGTCATCGTCCGGCCGCATGTGGCACAGGCCATGGTCGAGGCGGGCATCGTGGCCACCGAGGACGAGGCCTTCGACCGGTTCATCGGGGACGGTGGCCCGGCCCATGTTCCCAAGCACGCGCTGCACCCGCTCGACGCCGTTTCGCTGATCCGGAGCGCCGGCGGCGTCTCCGTCCTGGCCCACCCCGGGATGTGGGGCCAGCAGACCTCCCTTCCCGACGAGCTGATCGAGGCCGTGGCCGGTGCCGGGATGGGAGGGCTGGAGGCCGACGCCGGCGACCACACGCCGGAGCAGCGGGAGCACTTCCGGGAGCTGGCGAGGCGGCTCGGGCTGGTCGTGACGGGAGGGTCGGACTGCCACGGGACCCGCTACGACCCCGTCCGGCTTGGGTCCGTGACGACCGAACCGGAGCAGTTCGAGGCCCTTCGGGCCCTGGCCGGCCGAGGCGGCGCGGCCGTCAGGCCTGGCGGTTGATCTCGGCCGCGGCCGACAGCGCGGTGTGGCTTCGCTCCAGGTCGGGCAGCTCGTGGCCGCCGGTGATCTCCTCCACCGCCCAGTTCGTGAGGTCGCGGATGGAGATGATGCCGACGAGCTTCCCCTTGTCCACTACGGGCAGGTGCCGGATCCGGAGGCGAGCCATGTGCTCGGCCGCCTCGGCGATGTCGGATCGCGGCTCGACCGTGTCCAGGTTGGTGCTCATGCGGTCCCCGAGCTTGGTTGTCCGGGGATCGAGGCCCTCGGCCACCAGGTTCACGAGGTCCCGCTCGGTCACGATCCCGGCCAGGCGGTCGCCGTCCATCACGACCACGGAGGAGATGGTGTTGTCGTGGAGCAGCCTGGCCACATTGGCGAACGTGTCACCCGGTGAGGTGCTCTTCACGTCCGCTTTCATGATGTCTGCGACCTGCATCGGTCCTCCTCGGGGGAAGTCTGGGAACCGTAAGGCTACCTCGTCGGGCCGCTCGGCAACGACCCCGGTCCGGAGCGCCGGTCAGTGGTCGGAGCGGCCGGTGAACTGGAAGGAGTCGACCTTGAGGGCCGGCACCCGCGAGGCGGAGAAGAAGAACTCGCTGGCGAGCTGACTGTCCCGCCCGATCATCGACACCGCCTGGAGGGCCCCAAGGATGGACTGGGTGAACCGGAGGTTCTTGACGGGGTGCGCCACCTCGCCGTGTTCGATCAGGAACGTCCCGTCGCGGGTCATCCCGGTGATGACCGACTCCACCGGGTGCACCACGTTGGAGTAGTGGAACCGCGTGACGAGCAGCCCTCGCTCGGTGGACGCGATCATCTCGTCGAGGGTCGCGTCCCCGGACCCCATGAACAGGTTGAGGGGGAGGGGCCCGTCGGGGCTGGGTGGGGGAAGGGCGTGCCCGGTCGTCTGCGTGCCGGCCTGCTTGGCAGTCCGGAGGTCGTACACGCCGCCCAGGAACACGCCGTCGGTCACGAGGTCGACTCGCCGCCGGGGCGTCCCCTCGAAATCGAAGGGCACGCCCAGTGTGAGCGGGGAGGTGGCGTCGTCGTAGATCGTCACGGACGGCGCGGCCACCCGTTGTCCCTCCTTGCCGGAGAAGCAGGAGCGTCCGTCCGCGATGGTTCGCCCTCCGAACCCGATCCACGCCAGGAACCCGACGAGCGTGGAGACCGCGGGGGGTTCCAGGATCACGGTGAACCGGCCGGGATCCACATCCCGGGGGTTCTGCGAGTCCACGGCCTTCTCCCCGGCGCGTCGGCCGATGTCCTCCGGGTCAAGGTCGGCAAGCTTGTCTTCGAAGGCCTCCGCGAAGCCGCTGCCGCCCTCGCCGCCGGTCACCACGGTCGTGAGCGACGCCTGGGTGGACGGGGCCCAGCAGAACTGCCCCTCGGTGTTGGCCACGGCGATCTCGCTCGCAACGGTCTCCAGCGCTCCGGCGGCCCGGAACCCCGAGCCGCACCGGCCGACCAGCGCGGCCACGCCCTCGGCTCGCTCATCCGGCGAGGCGGACGCCGTGGGTTCGTCGAAGCCGTCCCGTTTCGGCACCGGCTGTGGCGGGGCCAGGCCGGGGAACAGCGGGTCCGGTGCCACGACCTCGGCCATCTCCCTGGCGCTCTCGGCGGCGCGGCGCGCCCCGTCCGGGGAGAAGTCGTTCGACGAGGCGACTCCGACGCGAGCGTCTTTCACCACCCGGACCCGGATGCCGGTGTCCTCTCGCCAGGTGCTCTGGTGGATGGCCGACGAGGCGAAGCGGGTGAGGCCGCTCCACTCGTGAACGAACAGGACCTCCACCCCGTCCGCTCGGGGAAGGCCGAGGGCGGCGTCGGCAACCAGACGGACCTGGTCGGGCCCGATGATGCCCGCCATCAACGCATTCCCGGCATCAACGCACCCCAACGATCAAGGCCGGCCCGGCCTCAGCGCGCGCCACCCTCAACGCACGCCCACCCGGACGCTTCGGAACCGAGCCGGGGCCGCGCCGTGGCCGACCCGGGCGACTTGCCCCGGCTGCCCCTTCCCGCAATTTGGCGTGCCCCACATCGTCCAGTCCTCGCGGCCCCCGACCGCGTCGCACGACCGCCAGAACTCCGTGGTGATGCCGGTGTAGTTGGGGTTCCGGTACATCTCGGTGAGCTTCCCGTCCTTGATGCGCCAGGCGATCTCGCAGCCGAACTGGAAGTTCACCCGCTTGTCGTCGATCGACCACGACTGGTTCGTGGCCATGAAGACGCCGTCCTTCGTGTCGCCGATGATGTCGGCCAGCGAACCTTCGCGCGGTTCGATGTTGATGTTGGTCATGCGGATCAGGGGGAGGTTCTCCCACCCGTCGGCCCGCATGGCACCGCTCGACGGCCGCCCGATGACGCCGGCGGTCTCCCTGCTGGAGATGAAGTCCTGGAAGACGCCGTCGACGATGATCGGGACCCGTTGCGCGGGGACGCCCTCGTCGTCCCACCCGAACGAGCCGAGGCCGCCGGGGATGGTGGCGTCGGCGGTGACGGACACCAGGTCGCTCGCGTAGCGGAGGGCACCGCGGTCTCCCGGCCTGAGGAACGAGGACCCCGCGTAGGCTTCCTCCATCCCAAGCACCCGGTCCAGCTCCACGGGGTGGCCGATCGACTCGTGGATCTGAAGCTCCATCTGGCCGGAGTCGAGGACGAGCGTGGTCACGTCGCTCGGGCAGTCCCTGGCTGAGAGCAGCTCCACGGCCTCGGCGGCGGTCCGTTCGGCCTCCTCCACCAGCCCGAGCTTCGCGACGTGCTCCCATCCGGCCGCGGCGATGTGACCTCGGAACGAGTTGGGGTAGGAGCGTCGCTGCATCTCGCCGTCGCCGATGGCGGTGGCGTTGACGCCGCCGCCCGAGTGGACCACGGTCTGCTCGGTGGCCGCGCCCTCGGTGGAAGCGAACCACGTTCGGCGCCGATACAGGTCGATCCCTCCCTCGGCGAAGGTCAGGCCTTCGACCTGCTGCATCCGCCGGGTGGCCTCCATCAGGAGCGCCACCTTCTGCTCCAGGGGCACGTTGAACGGGTCCTCTTGAAGCGGGCTGTTCCACGTGCCTATGGCCGGCTCCACCGGCGCAAGATCCACCGGCTCCGTGGGGAGCCGTGACGCCGCCTGGGCGATCGCGACAGCGAGCCGGGCCGTGCGCGCGATCTCGGGCTCCTCCGTCCGGGCCGAGGCGGCGAAGCCCCAGTACCCGTTCACGAGGACCCGGATGCCGAGGCCTTTCGAGGTCGAGCGGTCGACCCCCTCCATCTCCTGGTTGCGGACGGTCAGGGATTCGGAGTCCTCGTGGACGACCCGAGCGTCGGCGTAGCCGGCGCCCGCGGCCCGCGCCGCTTCCACCGCCTGTTTCGCCACGTCGAGCAACCGAACCTCCGAGGCGGGTGACGTCGGCCCGGGGGCTCCCGGACCGGGCGGAAAGCCTACTGGACCCCACCGACATCGGCACCGGCGGAGCTCGTGCGACGCCCAGCACCGGGACGCGGGCGTAGGCTGAGCTTCGTGCGCCCGGGCAGAGGACACAACGAACTCGACGAGGTGGTCCGTCGGTTCCACGAGCATCCCGGACTGCGGGCAAAGTCCTCGCTCCGGTTGCTGGCCGAGGTGTTCGGTCCCACCGACTGGATCCACGGACCGGGCGACGACGCCGCGGTCCTGCCGGCGGACGGGTCGTATCTGCTTGCCGCCGGCGAGGCCATCTGGCCTCCGCTCGTGGAGGCGGACCCCTACGCGGCCGGCGTGGCGGCCGTCGTCGCCAACGTGAACGACATCGCGGCCATGGGGGGGCGCCCCATGGCCCTGGTGGACACGGTGGTGGGCCCGGAGCCAGCGGCCCGCAGGGTGCTCGAGGGGATCCGCGCCGCCTCGGACCTCTACGGGGTGCCGGTGGTGGGGGGCCATCTGACGGTGCGCGAGGGGGCGTCGGCGGTCTCCGCCTTCGCGGTGGGCCCGGCCCGCGTGCTCCTCGCTTCGGCGAACGTGGCCCCCGGTCAGGTCCTCCTGATGGCTGCGGCGTTGGAAGGCCGGATGCGAAAGGACTTCCCCTTCTTCTCCTCGATCCAGGAGCGGGGGTCGGGTCTGGCCGGCGACCTTGCTGTGCTCCCCGCGGTGGCCGAGGCCGGGTCCTGCATCGCTGCGAAGGACGTGAGCATGGCGGGCCTCCTCGGGTCACTGGCCATGCTGCTCGAGCCCACCGGCGCCGGCGCGCTCGTGGATCTGGACCGGCTGCCTCGTCCCCGGCACGTCCCGCTAGCCCTGTGGACCGCCGCGTTCCCCCTGTACGGGTTCCTCCTCTGCGCACCGCCGGATCGGGCAGAAGAGTGCGCCGGAGCGTTCCGAGAGCGGGGCCTGGCCTGCCAGGCTGTCGGGGCCATCGACGATTCGGGCGATCTCCGGGTCCACGTGGGCGGGCGTGAGGCACTGCTCGCCCGCCCGGCCGAGGAGGGCGTTACCCGCCTGCGCGGCGGCTGATCCTCAGGTATCCGGCCTGAGCTCGATCGCCATCCGCTGGTGGGTCCGCCCCACGAACTCCTCCGGCTCGCCCGCCACGTGCCACCCCAGGCGCCGGAAGTACTCCACGTTCTGCGGCTGGATGTGGGCGATCATCAGGCGGCCGCCGCGATCCCCCGCCGTCTCCACCGCGAACCGCACAAGAGGGGTGCCGATCCCTCGATTTCGGAACTCGGGCATGACGGCGAGGCGGTCGCCCTTCCACAGCCCGTCTTCGTCGAGCGGGTACAGGCGCACGGCGCCCCCCGCCACCCGCCCGCACAGGCCGAGGACGTGTACGGTGGCCGGATCCTCGTCGCGCCCGTCTCTGTCGGAGCCCTCGAAGAAACCCTGCTCCGTCACGAACACGGCCTCTCGGATGGCGAGGTGGATGGCCAGCTCCTCCGAGGTCTTGGCCGCCCGGCAGGTCACCGGGAGGTCGGCCTGGCGGGCGGCGTCCTCAGTGGACCTGGAGAAGGGGGAGATGACGGCGGCCGGGAACATCGACCTCGCTTTCGAAGGCGCTCATCGCCGAGCACGCTCGACACCGGGCGCACCCCGCGTTCACGTCCCACGAGCCCAGCCCATGACCCACGACGTAGGGCACGACCTGGCGGTACATCGACTCGACGTAGTCGGGGGGCGGCGGCAGGAAGTCCTGCATCAGGCTCCCCGGCACCGGACGGAGAGGAACGACGAACGGGTACACGCCCATGTCCACGGCCCGCCTACACCCGTCCACGATGAGGGCCGGGTCCTCGCCCATGCCGACGATGACGTAGGTGGTGACCTGGCCCTGGCCGAACACCTCCACGGCCCGCTCCCAGCACCGGAAGTAGCCCTCGACGCCGGTGCGCGCCTTGGCCGGGGCTACCCGCTCCAAGATCGCAGGGTCGAAGGATTCCACGTGGATCCCGACCGTGTCGACCCCCAACTCCTTCACCTGCTCCAGGACGGAGAGGTCCTCCGGAGGCTCGAACTGCGCCTGGACGTTCAGCCCGGCGGCCTCCTTCATGGCACTGGCGCACGTGGCCACGTACAGGGCCCCGCGGTCCGGCGCGCGCGTGCTGCCCGTGGTGAGGGTCACGTCGACGGCCCCGTCCAGCTCCTTGGCCGCCACGGCCACCTCGGCAAGCTGCTCGGGCCGCTTCACGGGGATGGTCCGCCCAGCCTCGAGGGAGAGCTCGATCCCGCAGAACCGGCACTGGTCCTCGTTGCCCCAGTACGCGCAGGTCTGGATCACCGTGCTGGCGAGCGAGTCGAGATGCAGGAGCGCGATCTTCCAGTACGGGATGCCGTCGGCGGTCGTGAGGTCGTAGAACTTCGGGCGGGGCGGGACGTCGGCGGTCGCCACCCGCTCGCCCTCCCGGTACAGCCACCACCCGTCTCCATCATGGCGGATGACGAAGGGAGAATCGGCCACGAACTCCGAGATGAACGGGAACGTGACAGGAGTCCCATCGATGTACACCATCCCGGCATCGGCGGGCCCGGCGCCACCGGTGCGGCCTCCGATGGGCTCCTCGACGCGGACCCCGTAGCTCTGGAGCTCGGTCAGGAGCGTTCCGAAGGCGGGGATCCCCGGCTTCGGGACGGGCTCACCACTTGTGGCCATACAGCTCCTCGAAGTTGCCCTGGAACACGCGGTCCTTGAGCTCGTTGGACACCGGGGCCCCGGCGATCTTCCAGTACTCGCCCCAGAAGTCGCTCCATGGCTCGTCCGAGGCGAACAGCAGGCGATCATGACCCACGCCGCGGCGCTCGATCTCGGTGAGGAGCCACCGAACGCCGAACCCGACGGCCCACGTGGTGTCGGTGTAAACCTTGAGGCCCTGTTCCACCCAGTCCAGGAACCGGGGGACCAGCCGAATGTGGCCGGAGACCCCGCCGCCGAAATGGACGATGTAGATCTTCACCCGCTTCCCGTACGTCTCGATCATCGGGATGAAGTTGCTGATGTCCGAGCCCCCGCCGGGGCTGGTGTGGAAGTGGAACACGAGGTCGTTCTCTTCGGCGGCCGCGAAACACGCCTCGGCGATCTCCCGCGTATCGTCGTCCCACCCCTCGGGGTTCGGGTTGCCGCCCAGGAGGAACGTGGTCTTGAGGGCCACGACGCCTCGCTCTCCGGCGTGCTTCAGGGACTCGAGCGTCATCTCCTTGTTCTGGGGCAGGAACGACACCCACAGGCCCGCCCGGATGCGGTCCGAGGACTGCGCGGCGTCTAGCACCAGCGGGTTCAGGGAGAACGGCTGCTCCTGCACCGGGATGCCGTAGTTGGGGAGCACCAGGGCGCGTTGCACCCCCAGCCCGTCCATACGGGCGAGGTAGTCCTTGCCGGAGGCGAACTCGTAGACGGTGGGCTTGACCGGTTCCTTGAGGTCGTAGAACCGCCAGGCGGCCATCTCCCCGATGTGGCAGTGGCCGTCGATCACGGGCCGCGGGACTCGTTCCTGGGCCATCGCGCACCTCCTCGTGGGTCCGGCAGGGGAGGCGTCAGGATCGGGGAAACTTTAGGAAACGACCCTCTACCGAACGACACGAATCCTGTCGTCGCCCGTCCAGGCTGTCAAGCTGTGGTCCCGCCGATGCGGAGCCGCAGCTCCTCGATGGTCCCCTCCCAACGGTAGCGGTCTCCGTAGGTCCGAAGCTCGGCCGGCGGCGCCGCATCGCTCACCGGGTCTCCGGTCCGGGGGTCGAGCTGGAGGACCTCCACCCCGAACCGGGGCCGATCCATCTCCGGGCCGAGCTCCACGAAGGCATGGAGCCCCGTCCCGCTCGGGACGTGCATCTCTAGCCGATCGTACGGAGCAACGAACGGATCGGTGCCGGCGGTCTCGCGAAGCACGACCCAGGGCAGCCCGGCTCGCCGGGCCTGACGCACCCGTCGGACGGCATCCTCCCGCTGCACCTCCGCCACCACCTCCCGGTATCGGAGGCCGAACGCCGCCTGCGCGACCAGCTCGCGGTCGAGCCCGTCGGTGGCGAACCCGCGGGAGGCGACGACGGCGTCCAGGATCGCGGCCCGGCTCCCGAAGGCCTCGGCCAGCTGCTGGGGCGTCCTCGCCGACCGGAGGTCGTCGGCCACCGCCCGGACCACGGCGAGGTAACGCTCGAAGAGCTCAGGTTGGGCCATGACGAGCGGGTACAGCCGCGCTTCGGCGGCCCTCCACCCGGCGATCAGCTCATCCATCCCGGCCTCTGCCCGCTAAGGGAACCCGCCGCCGACGGCGATACTTTAGGCAGTCCGGGGGGCGTGAGCTCCGGCGAGCGGTGATCGTGAGGCAGTGTGACTGTGACCGGCTGGTTCGACGGTCTGACCGGCCTCACTGCTCGCGAGGCGGAGGCCCGCACGGCCGACCACCTCCGACGGGGGCGAGGGTTCGTGGTCGAGTGGTGGGGGATCATCGACGCCGAGCCCGGAGACCACAACCTGGCCACCTCGGTGGAGCTTGGCGACCGGGTCATGGCGGACGCCGCCCGGGAAAACGCCGTCGATCCCGAGGACCGCAGGGACTGGCTGGTGACCAAGGCCCTCGCGGCCCGGCCCGCCCTCTTCGTCGACTTCCTGGTGGGGCGCCGGTAGCGACCGTGCAGGTTCCGGCCGCACCGAGCGGCCAGTTGGACCGTCGTGGCCTTCCCCCCACGTGAGCGGGCCCCGGGGCGGTCGCCCGCGGGGCCCGCCATTCCTCATGCTTTGGCTACAGGTTCCACGTGTTCATCACGAACGCGCCTTCCTTCCAGGACTGGAGGGCCGCGTCCGCGACGTCGCGCGGATGGATGGGCTTCACCCCCTCCATCATGTCGACCTCGCGCATCCCGTACAGGGCGGCCGCCGAGAACCGGCACGCGTAGACGTGGCCGCCCTCGTCCATGATGGTCTGGAGCTGCTTGTTGTAGTTCAGGTGCCCGGGGAAGGCCTCGTCTCCGACCTTGGGGAATCCCCGGGTGGCCGATGCCATCAGCGAAGCCGGCCCGAACAACACGACGTGCGTGTCGAATCCCTTCCGCACGAGCCGCGTGGCCGTCAGCATGTTCACGATGCCGACGGAGCCCTCGAACGGCACGGTGTGCATGAATACGTAGGCCTTCTGGCCCGGCTCCGCCTGGATGTCGGGGAAGACCTTCTCGTCGAAGTCGACGATGGCCTGGCCCGGCGTCGCCCGCTCTCCAACGATCTTCGCCATCAGGTGACCTCCTCTCCCGTCGCGTTCACCCGTTACGTGTCGGCGCCTGCTCCTTCAGGCGGTGCCCGCCCTGTCCACCGTCGCCGGTGGCTCCCCGGCATGGCGTTGATGATGGCTCGCCGGAACCCCCACGGGAGCCGACGGTAGATCGGCGTGAAGACGAACCGCCAGAAGAACGCGCCCGAGCCGCGGC
>JBOGVI010000216.1:0-2483 GCA_050692695.1 Actinomycetota bacterium | reverse complement strand
GTGGGGCTGCCAGGTTCCGGTGCGGGCCTCGTCCCAGTACACCGCCATCGGTTTGTCGCCGAGCGGGGTGCCGCCCCGGCCCAGCATCCCCAGGTGCCAGACCTGATAGCCGATCTGGCCGACCCATGCTCGGTTCTCCGTGGCCTCCGTCCACCGATCGGCCAGGGTGGGGATCAGGATGTCCGAGGGGTCGGCGCTCCCCGGCTCGCCGTAGGCCTTCCGCACGCGGCCGCCGTCGCGGATGTTGTGGCCGGTGATCCCGTGGGTTCGGGGGAACGCACCGGTGCCGATGGTGGCGTGGGCGCACGCGGTTACCGCGGGGAACGACCCCATGATGGCGTTGCGATACGTCGCGCCGCTTCGCAGGAGGCGCTTCAGGTTCGGCCAGGCGTCGGGCCAATGCTGCAGCACGTTCCATCCACCCCCGTCGATGACGTACGTGACGATGACCTTGGGAGGCGAGCTGGGGCGGGGGATGCCGGGGAGCGTCGTGCCGTCCGGCGGGTCGAACCCATCGAATCCCATCAGGCTGGCGATGGTGGGCGCGAGGTCGGCCAGGGTCACGCGCTCGGTGCTGTCGAACGGCTCCACGACGCCCGGCGCGAGCACCCCTATCGGCACGCGTTCGAGGTACATCCACGGCAGCGCGTGGCTGGACCGGGGGTCCCTCGGCAGCAGCGAGACCGACTCCTGCGCGTAGTTGGAGCTCGACCCCGGCGCCAGCACCAGCTGGAGGTCGCCGGACCGGCCGGGGCGGTAGGTTCGACGGACCAGCTCCAGGGCGTCGGCTCCGACGTCCCTGGCCATGGCGGCGAGCGCCGGCTTCGGGTCGGGGCGGGTGAGCCGGCGGACGGCCCGGCCCAGGCCTGCGCCCCCGGCGACCAGCGCGAGGCCCGCGAGGCTGGCAAGGCCCAGGAACCGTCGTCGTCCGGGATCCGGAGGTTCCTCTGCGGCGCTCCGATTCCTGGCGACCAGAACGGCCCCGGCCAGCACGACGACGCCCGCGACCACGGCCGCAACCAATCCGTTCAGGAACGCGGCCGCGGCCGCGACCAAGCCGGCAGCAAGCGTCAGGAGGAGGAGGAAGCGAGTCGAACCAACGCGCACGGCGAGTCCGATTCTCCCAGACGCCCCGCGGCGCCGGGCGACGGTTTGCTCAGGCGCGCTTGCGGGGGAGATCGAGGAACGGGAGCTCGACTACCCTGGCCGGGACCTTGCCGGGCTCGCCCTCCACGACCCACTCCACCGACACCCGGGTTCCCGGGGCCGCGAGCGAGGGCGGGAGCGCCCCGAACCCGATCATCCTCTTCAGCATCGGCGACCACGTGATGCTTGTTGCCCGGCCCACCAGCCGACCCTCCCTGTACAGCGGCACCTGGTCCCGGTGGACCGTGGGCGAAACCGCCGGCGGGAGGTCGTGCCTCCCGAACAGCGCCTCGATCCCGGTCCAGTCGAGCTCCAGCCCGACCAGGCGCCGCCCGGGGCCGCCCCGCTCCTGCTCCTGCTCGAGCGCTCGCCGGCCCACGAAGTCGGCCTTTCCGAAATCCACCAGGCGGCCCAGGCCGATCTCGAACGGCGAGTACTCCTGCTCAGCGGACATGGCGTGCCGGGCGCTCGTGTACTCCACCTCGGTCAGGATCAGTCCGGCCTCCACCCGTGCCACGTCCATGGCCCGGATCCCGGCGGGGCGGATCCCGAACGGCCGGCCGGCCTCGAACACGGCGTCCCACAGCTCCACGGCGGCCTCGGCGTCCACCCACAGCTCGTAGCCGAGGTCGCCGGTGTACCCGGTCCGGGTCACGTTCGTCTCGATGCCGCCGATCTCCGTGCTGCGGTGGCGGAAGTACCGCACATCGTTCCAGTCCTGCCGGGTGGCGGCCTCCAACACCTCGCGTGACCGGGCGCCCTGGAGCGCCAGGGCGGCCACCTCCTCGGACACATCCGAGATCTCGACGTCCAGGCCGTGGGCGTTCAGCGAGAACCACCGGTAGCTCGGGTCGGCCGCGGTCCAGAAATAGGTGCGCTCGTCGCGGCGCGTGACGGTCCCGTCGTCCACCACGCGGCCCCGCTCGTCGCACCACGGCGTGTAGAACACCTGGTCCACGGCGAGCTTCGTCGCGTCACGAGTCATGACCCGGTCCGCCAGGCGAGTCGCGTCGGGGCCGGAGATCACGTACTTGTACAGCGGCGAGACGTCGATGGCCGCCGCGGCCTCTCGGATGGCGTTGTACTCGATGTCGTGGAGGTCCGCGTACACCTGGGCCGAGAAGTACCCGGACCACTCGCTCCAGGCCATCTTCTGATTCAGCTCCGACGTGCGGGAATGGAACGGGGTCCCCACGCTCATGCGGCACTCCTGTCTTGCCGGCCGCGTAGAGTATGCACGCCCCGGGCCCCGGCCTTCGCCGACCCAGGGTCGTCCTGAGTCCGGAGGCATCGGTGGCACAGCGCTACGACGCGGTGGTCATCGGCGGAGGCCACAA
>JBOGVI010000215.1:0-8107 GCA_050692695.1 Actinomycetota bacterium | reverse complement strand
CGGAACCCGCGAGCTCGGAGCGCGAGGCTCCGGGCCGCGGAGCGCACCCGGGAGGCGGCGTGAGGCGCGGGTGGGCGGGATCGAAGGAGGCGGCGTGAGCCAGCCTGCCAGAGCCCTGCGCGCGCCGGCACCCTCCGCCCGGCCCGAGCGGGCGGTGGTCACAAGGCCGAGGCCGGTGCCCGCTCGACCACGGGCCGTGGCCCTTCCGAGAAGGCGACGCCATGTGGGGTTCCTGATCTTGTTCTCCGTAGTGGTGGGGTCCGCGGTCCTCGGCCTTGCCGCCTTGTACGCCCTGCTCGCTCAGAGCTCCTTCCGTGTGGACGACCTCCAGCAACGGATCGAGGTCCTGTCCCGGGAGAACCTCGAGCTCACGAGGAGGCAGGCTTCCCTGTCCGCCCCCGGCCGGATCGCCGCCTGGGCCCGCAGCCACGGCATGCGTCTCCCCGACGACATCCGATTCCTCCACGTGCCCGCGGCGGGATCCGCGGCACCGGCCGGGGACGCGGACCATCCCCACGCCCGGAGCGCTCCTTGAGGGAACTCCCGGAGGCGCGGTGAGGCGACCCCCCATGGGCCGGCTGGTGGCCCTGTTCGCGGCCCTTGCCCTGGCGTTCGGGGCCATCACGGTCCGACTGGCCGTGCTCCAGGTGAGCCAGGCCGGGGCGTATCAGACCCTGGCCCTTGACCAGCGGCTGCAAACCGTGTCGCTCCCGGCGTGGCGGGGACAGATCGTCGATCGCTCGGGGGAGCCGCTCGCCATCTCGCTTCCGGCCCAGGACGTGTACGCGGACCCACGCTACGTCATCGATCCCTGGGGCACAGCGGTCGAGGTCTCCTTGGTGTTGGAGACTCCGGTCCGCGAGCTGCTTCCGAAGCTCCGGGCCGACGCCACCTTCGTGTACCTGGCCCGCCAGGTGGACCTATGGACCGCGGAGCGGGTGGAGCGGCTGGGCCTTCCAGGGATCGGGTTCCTCCCCACCACCCGGCGGTCCTACCCGGCCGGTACCCTCGGGTCCCAGGTCCTGGGGTTCGTGGGGGTGGACGGGGTCGGGCTGGCAGGGCTGGAACTCGAGCACCAGAGCCTCCTGGCCGGTCATCCGGGGGAACGGACCCAAGAGCTCGGCCGCGACGGGCAACCCATCGTCGGAGGGATCAACGGGGAGCGGCCGCCCGCTTCGGGCTCCGACCTCGTGACCACGATCGACCGAGAGTTCCAGTTCCAGGTCCAAGCGGCGCTGGAGGAGGCAGTTGAGGCGAACGATGCGGCCGGGGGGACGGTCATCGTGATGGACCCTCGCACCGGTGACGTGTACGCCATGGCCAGCTACCCGTGGTTCGACCCGAACGACTTCGTGAACGCGAAGCCGTCCACGATGCGGAACCGGGCCGTCACCGACGTTTTCGAGCCCGGATCGGTGAACAAGGTCGTTACCGCCGCGGCGGTGGTGGAGGAGCGCGCCCTCCCCCTTCACCGACGTCTCTCCGTGGCGTGGAAGATGTCTGTCGGCGAGTTCACCATCCACGATGCGCACCGCCACCCCGTGCAGCCGATGACGCTCGGCGACATCGTGGCCCAGTCGAGCAACATCGGCGCGGTGCTCATGGCGCGGCGCCTGGGAGAGATCCGGATGGCCGCGTACCTGTCCGAGTTCGGGCTGGGACGAACCACGGGCATCGGGTTTCCGGGCGAATCCCCCGGCCTGATGCTGCCGCTGCATCTCTGGTCCGACACCAGCCTGGCCACCATGGCCTACGGCCAGGGCATCGCCGTCACGCCGCTCCAGATGATCTCGGTGTATTCGACGATCGCGAACGATGGCGTATCGGTTCAGCCTCGTCTGGTTCGGGGGCACGTGGACGAGGGCGGGACATTTCACGCCGCCCCCGCGCCGGTCACTCGCCGAGTCGTGTCGGCGGATACGGCCCGGATGGTCACCCGGATGCTCGCGTACGCCGTCAAAGCCGGGACCGGCACCGCCGCGCAGATCCTCGGCTACGACGTCGCCGGGAAAACCGGGACGGCCCGGATCCCCCGAGCCACCGGGGGCTACTACACGGACCAGGCCATCGCCGCGTTCATCGGTTTCCTGCCCGCCTCCGACCCCACGGTCGTGATCGCGGCCATCCTCGACAGGCCAGTCACCGTGTATGGCGGTGTCGCCGCGGCCCCCCTCTTCCAGGACGTTGCCCGCTACGCGATCGAACGGCTGTCGAACGCTCCGGGACGGCCCCTTCGACCACCACCCCATGCCCTCCCGGCGCGATGACCGGGACCACCTGGGGGCGCCACGGGGTGCGGACGGTAAGCTCGGGTGACGTGGTTGCGCTCGGCCCCCAGGCACGACCGCTCGCCGACCTTATCGCCTCCCTGTCCCGGCCCGAGGTCCGTGGGGACGCATCCATCGACATCGCCGCGATCGGGTACCGATCGCAAGACGCCGTCCCGGGCGGCCTGTTCTTCTGCGCGCCGGGATCGAGGCTCGACGGCCACGACTTCGCCGGGGATGCCGTGGGGCGGGGAGCGGCGGCCCTGCTCGTGGAGCGGTGGCTGCCGATCGACGTTCCGCAGGTGCTCGTCCCGTCCGTTCGAGAGGCCATGGGGCCGGTGTCATCGGCGTTCTTCGGGCGGCCGGGGGACCGCATGTCGATCGTGGGGATCACCGGGACGAACGGAAAGACCACGGTCACCTATCTGTTGGAGTCGGTGTTTCGTGCGGCCGGATGGGTCCCCGGCGTGATCGGGACGACGGGCGTGAAGATCGACGGCGAACCAGTGCCATTCCCTCGGACCACGCCGGAAGCTCCCGACCTCCATGCCCTCTTGGCTCGGATGGTCGATAGGGGCGTGCAGGCGGTGGCCATGGAGGTCTCGTCCCACGGCCTCCATCAGCACCGGGTGGACGGCATCCGATTCGACTGCGCGGTGTTCACCAACCTCACCCAGGACCACCTGGACTATCACCCCTCGATGGAGGAGTACTTCGAGGCGAAGGCACGGCTGTTCACGCCGGTCATGTCGGAGCGGGTTGTGGTGAACCTCGACAGCCCCGAGGGCCGCCGCCTGATCCGGCCGGACCTCCCCACGATCACCTTCGGCCTGGCGGCAGGGGCCGACGTGCGGGCCACGGACGTTCGAACCACCTCGGACGGCATCTCGTTCCGCGTGGGCGAGCTGGACGTGCGCTCGTCGCTCCGCGGCCGGTTCAACGTGGAGAACTGTCTGGCGACGGTGGCCACCGCGAGGTCGCTTGGCATCTCCGACGATGCCTCGACGAAGGGGATCGAGGCCGTCCCAGGCGTGCCGGGACGGGTGGAGACGGTGGAGGAGGGCCAGGGCTTCCTGGTGATGGTGGACTATGCGCACACGCCGGACAGCGTGGAGAACGTGCTGCGGGCGGCGCGGCCACTGGCCGCCGGGCGGATGATCGTGGTGTTCGGGTGCGGCGGGGACCGCGACCGCGCGAAGCGCCCGCTCATGGGAAGGGTGGCCACCGGCCTGGCCGACCTCACCGTCATCACGAGCGACAACCCACGGAGCGAGGATCCCGTCGCGATCATCGCGGACATCGAACCCGGCGCCAAGGAGGGGGGCGGCGCCTACGTGATCGAACCCGACCGCCGGGCGGCCATCCATCTCGCGGTGTCGGAGGCGCGGGAAGGTGACGTCGTGGTTATCGCGGGGAAGGGACACGAGACCGGGCAGGAGTTCGCGGACCGCACCATCCCGTTCGACGACCGGTTCGTCGCGGCAGAGGAGATCCGGGCGCGAGGGGAAACGGCATGAGGCCGCGGCCGCTGTCGGACGTCGCGGAAGCGGTCGGCGGGCGGCTCCTTGGCGACGATGCCACGGCCACGTCGGTCGCCACGGACAGCCGAACGGCCACTCCCGGGTCGCTGTTCTTCGCGCTCCGCGGTGAGCACGCGGACGGCCACGACTTCGTGGCCGATGCCATGGCCCGAGGCGCGACGGGGGCGGTGGTGCACCGGCCGGTACCCGAGGGCCCGGCGGTCGAGGTCGCCGACACGGCACGCGCACTTCTCGCCCTGGCCGCCGACGACCGCGCCCGGATGCCCGACGCGACCGTGATCGCCATCACCGGCGCGAACGGCAAGACCTCCGCGAAGGACTTCACCGAGGCCATTCTCAGGGCGGCATTCCGGACCCATGCCAGCCCGGCGTCCTTCAACAACGAGATCGGGCTTCCGCTCACCCTGCTCGGCGCGCCCGACGGGGTCGAAGTGATCGTGGCGGAGATGGGTGCTCGCCGGGTGGGCGACGTGTCGCTGCTGTGTCGGGTGGCGATGCCGGACGCGGCGGTCGTAATGAACGTCGGCCTGGCCCACTTGGAGATCTTCGGGTCGTGGGAGGCGATCGTCGAAGCGGCGGCCGAGCCCATCGAGGCGCTCTCTGACGACGGGACGGCCATCCTGAACGCCGACGACGCCGTGGCGCGGGCGCTGGCGCGCCGCACGAAGGCCCGCGTCGTGACGTTCGGCCTGGCCCCGGAGGCCGAGGTGCGCGCTGAGGGCGTCGTCCTGGACGAGACCGGCCGGCCCAGCTTCGACCTCGTGACTCAAGGCGACCGCGAGCGAGTCGAGCTTGCCACGCCGGGCGAGCACATGGTGTCGAACGCGCTGGCCGCGGTGGCGTGCGGGCTGTCCCTCGGCCTGTCGGCGGCGGAGAGCGCCGCCGCGTTGAAAGGCGTCCGCGTGTCGCGGTGGCGGATGGAGACGTTCACGACCGCCACCGGCGTGCTGGTGGTGAACGATGCGTACAACGCGAACCCCGAATCGACGGCAGCCGGGCTGAAGGCGGCGCGGTGGATGGCCCGCGAGGGGCGTTTGGCGGCGGTGCTGGGCCACATGGCGGAGCTGGGGTCCGTCTCCTCGAAGGAGCACGAGAAGGTCGGCCGGCTCGTGGTTCGCCTCGGCGTCGACCGGTTGGTGACGGTGGGGGAGCCGGCCCGCATGATCGCGGGTGCCGTGCTCCGGGAGGGCGCCCTCGCCCAGGACGTCGCAAGCTTCGACTCGCCCGAGGAGGCGGCGGCCGACATCCGAGGGTGGGCGAAGCCCGGCGACGTGGTGCTGATCAAGGGCTCTCGGGTGGTCGGGCTGGAGCGGGTCGCGGAGGCCCTGCGGTGAGGGCCATCCTGCTCGCCGCGGCGGTGGGGATGGCCGTGACCCTCCTCGGCACGCCCGTGGCGATCAGGGCGTTCCGCACATGGGGATGGGGGCAGCACATCCGGGAGGACGGCCCCCACACCCACCTCGAGAAGATGGGGACCCCCACGATGGGCGGCACCGTGATCGTCGCCGGGATGGTGGCGGCCTATCTCGTCACTCGGATCGTGTTCGGCACCGTGACGGCGGCGGGCCTGTCCGTGCTCTTCGCCACGATCGGACTGGGATTGGTGGGGTTCGTTGACGACTTCATCAAGGTCCGGCGGCAGCGCTCGCTGGGCCTGTCGAAGGCGGCGAAGGTCGCTGGCCAGGGCGTGGTGGCGGTGGCGTTCGGGATCGTCGCGGTGAAGATGGCACACGTGCCGACGGACCTGTCGTTCATCCGCGACACGGGCGTGCACCTGGGCATCGCCTTCTACCTGTGGGTGTTCGTGATCTTGGCGTCGTCGTCGAACGCGGTGAACCTCACCGACGGACTGGACGGCCTGGCCTCGGGCTCCTCCCTCCTGGTGCTCTCGGCCTACGTGTACATCGCGTTCTGGCAGTTCCGTCACTGGTGCGACGTACCGCCCGTCGAGGCCTGTTACCCGGTCGCGGTGAACGCCGCGCTCGACACCGCTATCGTGGCCGGCGGCGCGGTCGGAGCGGTCGCCGGGTTCCTGTGGTGGAACGCGGCGCCGGCCAGGATCTTCATGGGCGACACGGGCGCGCTCGCGCTGGGCGGTCTCGTCGCCGCGCTCGCCATCGTCACCGAAACGCAGCTGCTGCTGATGGTCCTGGGAGGGCTGTTCGTGCTCGAGACCACGTCGGTGGTCCTCCAGGTCGTCTCGTTCCGGGGGTTCGGGCGGCGGCTGTTCCGGATGTCGCCCATCCACCATCATTTCGAGCTGGCCGGATGGCCGGAGTTCACCGTGATCGTGCGGTTCTGGATCATCGCCGGCATGTGCGTGGCGATCGGGATCGGGCTGTTCTACGCCGACTTTGTAGCCAGGGGCGGGACGGGATAAGGCGCGGAGCGCCGGGTGGGTGGGAGACGAACGGGATAAGGCGCGGAGCGCCGGGTGGGTGGATGAGCGGATGAGCGGATGAGCGGCGAGTTCGAGGGGGAGCGGATCGTGGTGATCGGGCTCGGCGTGGCCGGGCGGGCCGCGGCCCGCATCCTTGCGGAGGAGCGCGCCAGCGTGCGCGTCACCGAGGAACGACCCCACGCGGAGGGCGCCGACGAGATCCGCGGCCTGGGGATCGAGGTCCTGGACGGCGGCCACGATCCCCGGCACCTCGAGGGCGCGACGGCGGTGGTGGCCAGCCCCGGGGTCCCGGAGCTCGCCCCCGTGCTGCGATGGGCGAAGAACCGGGGCATCGCCGTCTGGAGCGAGTTGGACGTCGGCGCTCGGCTGTGCCGAGTGCCCTACGTCGTGGTGACCGGCACCAACGGCAAGTCCACGGCGACGAAGATGATCGCAACGATGATGCAGGCCGCCGGCCTCGATGCGGTGGCCTGTGGGAACATCGGCCACGCGTTCTCCCTCGCCGCCCGAGAAGGGCACGACGCCCTGGCGGTGGAGGCCTCATCGTTCCAGCTCCGGTTCCATCACTGGGTCCACCCGAAGGTGTCGGTGCTCCTGAACCTGGCACCGGACCACCTCGATTGGCACGGGTCGTTCGATGGGTACGCCGCCTCAAAGGCCCGCGTGTACGAGTTGCAGGGCGACGGCGACGTGCACGTCGGCAACGCCGACGACGAGGCGGCGGCGAAGATCTCCCGCCGCGCGCCGTGTCGGATCGCGTGGTTCCGGCTGGGCGAGCCGGACCACGGCGATGTCGGGTACGTGGGCGGTGAGGTGGTCGCCCGATCGGGAGCGGATGCCAACCTGGGGCGTCCCGTCTTGGACTCGAAGGGATTCCGGACCGACGCCGCCGCCGCGGCCGCCGCCGCCCTGGCGTTCGGCCTCGAGCCCGCCGCGATCGCGGAAGGGATGCGGCGGATGCGGCCGCTCCCGCACCGCGGCGAGGAGGTCGCCCGCGCGGGGTCCGTGGCCTTCCTCGACGACTCCAAGGCCACGAACGTCCATGCGACGCTGCACGCGCTGGCCGGCCGCCGCGACGTCGTGCTGATCGCTGGCGGCCTGGCCAAGGGAGCCGACCTGTCGCCGCTCGGGGAGGCCATCCCGTGCCTGGCCGGCGTGGTGGCGATGGGGGAGGCGGCGTCCGAGATCGTGGCGCTGTTCGAAGGACGGGTCGCGGCCCGAAAGGCCGGGTCCATGGAAGAGGCCGTCCGCACCGCGTTCGAGCTCGCGCCGGCCGGAGGTAGCGTGCTCCTCGCGCCCGCCTGCGCCAGCTGGGACATGTTCCGCGACTACGTCGAGCGCGGAGAGCGGTTCGCCGCCGCCGCCCGCGCGCTCGGGAAGTCGGTGACGTATGGCTAGCCGGGCCGTGACCGCCTCGCGTCATCTCCGCCTGGTCTCCGCCGAGGCGCGGACGTCAGCCCGGCGGGTCGCGGCGGAGATCTCGACACGGCGCACGCTGGCCCTGCTGATCGGGGCGACCGCATTCCTCACGGTGGGCGGGCTCATCATGGTGCTGTCGGCGAGCTCCGTGTCGGCCTATGCGCAGTACGGCTCGAGCTTCCTGTTCTTCAAGCGTCAGGCAGCGTACGCCGTGGTTGGAGCTCTCGGGCTCCTCGTGACCTCACGGATGCGGTACGAGGCGTGGCAGCGTCTGTCGGCTCCCTTCCTGGTCGGCACCGTAGCACTGCTTGCGCTGGTGCTTCATCCGAGCTCGGGGATCGAGGCCTACGGCGCCTCCCGGTGGATCTCGGTGGGGCCGGTGACGATCCAGCCCTCCGAGCTGGCGAAGCTCTCTCTCGTGATGTTCGCCGCCACGATGCTGGCTCGCAAGTGGGGCCGGCTGAACGACCCCATGCACG
>JBOGVI010000214.1:0-16347 GCA_050692695.1 Actinomycetota bacterium | reverse complement strand
TGGGCTACGAGGCCCTCCCCCGATTCGAGGAAGGCGGGAGTCCGGAGCGATGGTTCGCGGACGCCGACAAGATCGGCCTCGGTGCGGATCTGGAGCGAGCGGCGATCCAGGTCTCGCTGGCACATCTGGGCGACCTGCCGCGCGGCGCATACCGCTGGGTGAGCCTCTCGCCCAGGGCTATGGGCTCCTCGACGATCCGCGACATGCTCGCGGAGGCTCCGGGAGACCGGACCATCGTCGGGCTGGCTCCAACCGGGCCGGACGGCGAGCCCGGCCTGGTGGAGGCCGCTCTCGACCTCCAGGGACGAGGCCTGAGGCTCGCCTTCGACCACGTGGGGGGCGAGCCGACCGCTCTTTCGGACATCTACCGTCTCCAGCCCGATGTCCTCAGGCTGGACGGCCGCGTGGCCCGAGGGATCGATGCCGATCCCGCGCAACGGGATGTGGTCTCGTTCCTGGTGCGGTTGGGCTCCGAAGTCGGGTCGGTGATCGTCGCCGAGGGGATCGAGACCCGCGAGACCCTGAACGTCCTTCGAGACCTCGGCGTGGCCTATGGACAGGGCTATGCGCTGGCTCCGCCCCTCAGCCTCGATGACCTCGCGCATGAGCGACCGTAGGGACGGTGCCGCGCTGCCCGCCGCGGGCCCCGTAAGCCTTGCCTCGAGCATCGCCGGCAGGATCCAGGCGAGCTGGTCCGCAGCCGCCGTTGAGCTCGGCAAGATCGCGCTCGTGGGAGGCGTCTATTACGTCGCGGCGATCCTAAGCCTTCGGGTCGCGTTGGTCGGCGGACAGGTGACGCCGATCTGGCCGCCGACCGGGGTCGCCGTGGCCGGGATCCTGCTGTTCGGTCGCAAGGTCTGGCCGGCGATCGCCCTCGGGGCCTTCCTGGTGAACGCGCCGGTCCGTCCCTGCTGACGGCGGCCGACATAGCCGTGGGCAACACGGTCGCTCCGCTCCTCTGCGCCACCCTGCTCCAGAAGGTCGGCTTCCGGCCGCAACTCGACCGGCTGCGGGACGCGGTGGCCCTCGTGATCTTCGGCACGCTCAGCATGACCGTCAGCGCGACCTGTGGAGCGGCGACCCTGCTGCTCTGGGGCTCCATCCCGCTCAGCCGGTTCTGGCCGACGTGGTCCGTTTGGTGGGCCGGGGACGCCATGGGCGTCTTCATCGTGGCGCCGTTCCTTCTGAGCCTGCGGTCGACCGGACCTCGATCGGGCGCCAGCTGGCGGCGCCGCACGGAGGCCGGCCTGCTGTTCGGTGGGTTGGCCCTTGTCTCGTACTTCGGGTTGACGAGCCCGTACCAGGCGAGGTACCTGGTGTTCCCCTTCCTGGCCTGGGCGGCGTGGCGGTTCCGGCAACGCGGCGCCGCGCCGGCCGCCTTGGTGGCCTCGGGCACGGCGGTGTGGACCGCCGTGAAAGGGATCGGCCCGTTGGGGCAGGGAGGCCTGTTGGAGCGGATGATCGCGCTCCAGGTGTTCAACGCCACCGTCGCGTTCGCCTCCATCGTCCTGGCCGCCCTCGTCTCGGAGCGCAGGCGAGCCGAGGAAGAGCTCAGGCGTAGCCAGGAGTGGGTCAACGGGCTGCTCGTCTCGGCCCCCGGCGCCATCCTGGTCGTGCGCGAGGACGGCCGCATCGTGCTCGCCAATCCGCAGGCGGAAGCGATCTTCGGCTACGAGCACGACGAGCTGATCGGCCGGTCCGTCGAGACCCTGGTGCCGGAGAGTCTCCGGGCCGCGCACGTTCGCCACCGCGCCGGATACCTGAAGGACCCCACGGCCCGGCCCATGGGTGTGGGGCTTGACCTGGCCGGCCGGCGAAAGGATGGGACGGAGTTCCCCGTCGAGATCGGACTGAGCACCTTCGGCACGCCGCAGGCCCGGCTGGTCACCTGCATCATCAGCGATATCACCGAGCGGAAGCGGGCCGAGGACGAGGTTGCCCGCCAGGCGCTTCATGACCCGCTCACGGATCTCGCCAACCGGACGCTAATCATGGACAAGCTGAGCCAGGCCCTACACCGGTCCGAGCGTCAGAGGAGCCTGGTCGCGGTGCTGTTCCTCGACCTCGACCACTTCAAGGTGATTAACGACAGCCTGGGGCACGAGGTGGGAGACACTGTTCTCGTCCTGATGGCGGCCCGGCTCCGCACCACCATCCGCCCGGAGGACACCGCGTCTCGCTTGGGCGGCGACGAGTTCGTGATCCTCCTGGAGGACATCGAGAGCGAGCAGCACGCCGTCGACATCGCCGATCGGTTGGCCCGCGCGGTGGCCGAGCCGATCAGTCTGGAGAGCGGCGAGATCATGGTCACGACGAGTATCGGGATCGCCATTGCTCAGGGGACCGCCGAGGGCCCTGAGGCCGTCGTCCGGGACGCCGACGCTGCCGTGTACCGGGCGAAGGAGCGTGGTCGGGCCCGCTACGAGTTGTTCGACCGCGACATGCGGCAGCGGGCGGTGAAGCGCCTCCGGACGGAGACCGAACTTCGCCGGGCGATCGAGAGTGGACAGCTCTGTCTGGATTTCCAGCCGCTCGTGAACATCGACGACGGGAGGATCCACTCCGTCGAGGCGCTCGTCCGATGGAACCATCCCCAGCGCGGCCTCCTCGTACCGGAGGAGTTCATCCCGTTGGCCGAGGAGACGGGGCTCATCGGGCCTCTTGGCTCGTGGGTGCTCGAAGAGGCGTGCCGACAGGCAAGCACCTGGTCCCCATCGACCCCGAAGGGGACGGCCCCCGCGATCACGGTGAACATCTCCGCCGGCCAACTCGCCCGCCCCGACTTCGAAGATACGGTGACCAAAGTCCTGGACGAGACACGGGTGGACTCGTCCAGGCTCATCTTCGAGATCACCGAGACAATCCTTATGGAGCGGGCTCCGTCCATCCTCGGCATCCTCCGCAGGCTTCGGGAGACCGGCGTGCATCTCGCGATCGATGACTTCGGCACGGGGTACTCCTCGCTCCACTACCTCAAGCGCTTCCCCGTGGACGCTCTCAAGGTGGACCGGTCGTTCGTGAAGGACCTGGGCTGCGATCCGGACGACTCCGCGATCGTTGGTGCCGTCGTGAGCCTGGCCCATTCGCTTGGCCTGTCAGCGATCGCGGAGGGCGTGGAGACGAAGAAACAGCTGAGCCAGTTACGGCGACTCGGCTGCGACCTGGCCCAGGGCTTCTACTTCGCCCCCCCGCAGCCTGCGGACGAACTCGCGGAGAAGTTCGGGCTCCGACAGGTCCTCGCTCGTTCGTAGCAGGCGGTGACGGGCGCCACATAGCTCGCGGGCGACTACGAGGAAACACTCGAGTACGAGCGCGGGCTCGACTTGCATCCGAAGAACTGGGCAGCGTGGGTGAATCTCTCAATGACACATGTCCGCCTGGAGAACGACTCCGGTGGTGCGCTCGTGCGCGAGGAATCCGCTGGTCGTGCCGGCTGCGCCCTCGCTACCAGTCATCTCCGTCGGGAGCTCGATCTATGCTTCGGACGCGCGGCCTACTCACTGCTACCGGACGATGGCCCAGGACGCTGGGTTCACACGGAGGGTGAGGGGGAGGGGCCGGGCCTGACCGATCATGGGCGAATCTCGTCGGTCAGGTACCGCTGAACGGTCGGCCCGATCGCGGCGACGAACTCGTCGGTGCTCGCCGCGGCGAGCGGCTCGAGGCCGACGATGTAGCGGGCGATCCCCAGTCCGACGATCTGGCTCGCTACGAGCGATGCGCGGAACGGCGCGTCCCCCTCCTCGGCGAGCACCGCGACGCTGCCGAGGATCGCGCTGCTCAAAAACTCGCGGAGCATCGTCGCCGCCCGCTCGTTCGTCACCGCCGAGCGGAGCAGCGCAAGCGCCTGGGCCGGTGTCTCCTCGGCCTCCCAGACGTCGAGCATCGGACGTCACAGTCGATGAGCACTTGTCGCGCGGCCGCTGCGCGGTCGTCGTCGACGACGGGCGGTTCTAACCGGGGGAGTTCACCTGTTCGGACGGCGCTGGACGAGGCTTTGGCCCTTCCTGGCGTGAAGCCGGAACCGTGGTACGCAGCGAGATGGCGGGTAACTACGGCGTTTTACGGATGCGCCTCTCTTCGTGAAGGAGTACCCATGGAGCTACGACTCGAGGGGAGGAGAGAATGAGAAGGATCGGAGTCCTAGCGGGAATGGTCCTCCTACTGCTGGCAGCACTCGCGTCACCGGCTCAGTCGGCGATTCACGAGCAGGTGGCGGCCTACTGCAGTGGCGGTGGACACGGAGCCATCAACGAGGCTGGGTTCCTCGTGCCACCCGGCATCAGCGACCCGACCGAGAAGAACTTCGCTCAGCCGGTGCTTTCGAACGGCGTGGTCGAGATCACGGCGACCGGTCCTGTCGTGACCGATGCCCCGGCGGCGAAGTTCCCCGAGGGGTCGAGCCCGTTCGCCCTGCCAGCGCCGGACCACCCCAGCACTCACTGCGACGCGCTCCAGCCATAGGGTGACACAGTCTCGGACCCCCGCGCGTCTCGGGAGTCCGATCGGTCTGCACAGTCAATGGATTGAGATGCGGGCCGGCCGGACCGGGCACCTGGCGTCGGCTCAGCCGAAGATCGATCTTCTAGGTGGCAGCCATGGCGAGATCGATCTTCAGCCGCTTGGGGGCGAGACGGCCGTCGCCGATGCGCGTCGGCAAGCGGGCAGGCATTACGACCCGGCGGTGATGGACCGCTTCTGCGACGTTGCGGAGTCTCTGTTCCGGAGGTTGGAGGTGGAGCAGCCCTGGGATTCGGTGCACTCGGCGGAGCCTACTCCACTGCGGCTCGTTACTTCGGGACCTCTGAGCGGTTTTGGCTGAACCTTCAAGCGCAGTACGACTTAGATGTGGAATACGACCGCATCGGGGATCGAATCCAGCGAGAGATCATGCGTCGCGCTGTCTGATCCTTATCCTTCCGGTGTGGTGCGCCCATATTGGTCCGGAATCATGCCCCATCCCCACACGGCAACGGGGCCCTTCGGCCGGACCCCGTAGGCATCCTCGGGGACGACTCCGGTCTCAAGCACGGTGCACCGATGCTCCCACGAATCACCGAAGTCGAACTCGTAGTCGAAGACCTCCCCCTTGAGGCGCTTCGCCACCTTCGTTCGGGCCGCCGGCTGTTCTGTGGCGTCCTCGAAAGCCGTCCCTATCCTCGAGCCGTCGGGAAGCCGGAACACGTACAGGTGTCCGAGATCCCAGCGTGCAAACGCCGCATTGATGGCTTCCGCGAGCTGGCGGAAGGTGTGTCGCGGCGACACCAGGAAGTCCCTGCCAGGCGGCGGATCGAGGTCCTCACCTCTGCCCGAGGTCAGCTCGACGCGGATCAGGTGCCAGTCCTTCCCTGGCTCGAGAACGGGTTCTGCGCGCCTGCGGGGTACTGGGAGGGACTGCAGCTCGTGCTTGACCGCTTCGCCTAGGACCCGGTCGCCGCTTCGGAGGGGGCGGACAATCTCGTTGAGGGCTTCTTCATCACGGCTCACGCCAACCCTTTCCACTAGCGGCCGATGGGACCCCATTCTTCCATCGAGAGCATCCTCTCTTACCGGCTTCCCTGTGGTCCTTGCCGTCCATCAGCGACTTTAGACCAGGACAGGAGACGCCAGTCTGGGTGGGCACTTTGTGCTGGTCGGCCCTCCGAACTGAACCACTACAGCCGCCTGAATCGGGAAATCTGGGGCCGCATTGGGGCCGCGAGTGCATGGGAAACGACCGGAACTGACCCAAGGCGACCGGCAGCAAAACCCCAGCTCAAAGCCCAGGCCGGCTCAAACACGACTTTCGGGACGCGGCTTGGTAGGGTCACAGACAGACGGGCCATCCGATCCGGTTGTCGACGTGCGTGAGAGCGCCGGCCGCCCTCGGTGGCTCGTTTGCATCGGACGGAGGCAACACGGGGAAGGGGCAGTGTCGTGCAGCCACGGGGGGTGGAGGCTCGGGTTCCGCAGGGAAGCGGGCGAAGCGTTGACGCTCGGGAGCATGAGATCGAGGTGCTCCTCGTCCGCGGAGAGACCCTGTTGCTCACCGACGCGCTTGCCCGCGTGTTTGCGCACCATCAACCGATCCGCCCGGTCGCTGAACCGCTGAGCGAGGTGGAGGCGCCCGAGGCAGCGGCTGCGCTCCGCCCGAACGTCGTCCTCCTCGACGCCATGGGGTGGTCATGCGAGCGCGTCGCGGAGGTCGTAGGTCGGATCGTCGGAGCCTGGGGATTCGTTCGGGTGCTGGTGTTGGCGAGCCCGCAGTCCCGGACCAGAACCATGGTGGCCGCGGTTGACGCCGGCGCCTCCGGCGTCTTGAGTCCGAGTATCCCCGTGGATCGACTGGTCGCGAACATCGAGAAAGTCGCGCGGGGAGAGCGGCTCGTCGACGCCGAGCAGTACCTCCAGGCGGTGGAGGCGACGGCCCAGATCCGCGAGTCGGAGCGCGACGCCAGGGAGCGATTGGCCTCGCTGACGGACCGGGAGCAAGAGGTCCTCGGCTGCCTCGCGGATGGGCTCCGCACCGATGAGATCGCCCAACGCTTCGCGATCAGCCCGCGGACCGTGGAAACGCACGTGCACAACATCCTCCAAAAGCTATACGTCCGCACCCGCACGGAAGCGGTCGCGTTCGCGATGCGGAGCCCGGAGAGCCGGGTCGGTCCGGCTCCGTAGTTCCGCGTAGCCGCAGCTACGAGTTCTCGTCGATGCGTCTCCCTCTAGGCCTCCCTAGGGTGCTGCCGTGGGTTCGCGCGATGCCCATGAAGAGAACCGAGAGAAGGGAAGGAGGTTGAGCCATAGATCCCCCCAGCTCTGCGACCAAAAGGACCAGGAGGAGAAGCATGCGACGACAACTCATCATCTTCGTAGCTCTGGCGCTCGTGAGCCTGGCCAGCTTCGGAGCCCCGGCTTCGGCGGGGCATGGCAATGGGACTCCCGAGGTCACCCCCACCATCATCTCGGGCAACCCGAACTGCTCGGGTTTCGGGCTCGGCGCGACCGAGTTCAAGGTCGAGCCTGTGCAAGACGGCACCTTCTCGACGACGATCGCCGGCCTCGGCTTCGTCTCGGTTACGCTCGATGTCAACGAGGGCGCGAAGTCGTTCGCGTTCGACCTTTCAGACAACGTGGTCGCCCTCGTCGTGCTGGTGAAGGGCGGGCCCGCCGCCAACGCGTACGACTACCGGCCCAACGGGATCAACCATGACGACGGGCTGATCGCGCCCAACAACCTCGGCCTGAGCCACATCAGCTTCTGCCTGGCGGAGGCGCCGAAGTTCGGCGCGATCGAGATCACCAAGACGGCCAAGGACCCGGTCGATGGCCAGCAGCCACTCGCTGGGGCGCAGTTCACGATCAACCCGGGCGCGCACACGGTCACGACGGACGCCAGTGGCAAGGCGTGCGTCGCAGACCTGGCCTTCGGCACCTACACGGTGACCGAGACCACCGCGCCATCCGGGTACGCGAAGGCCGACCCGGATTCCCAGCAGGTGACGGTCGACCAAGAGGGCACCTGCACCTTGAACCCGGAGACGGTGAACTTCGAGAACACGCCGCTGACCGATCTGTTCGTGAAGGTCGAGGCCCAGGTGGACGGCGCTACTCGGTCCACGATCGAGTGTGACGGATCGAGCTCAGGGGCGGAGAGCGACCCGGCCGAGCTCAGTGTCACCGACCTCGAGCCCGGAACCTACACCTGCACGATCGTCATCGATCCGTAGCGAAACGGCATGAGGGGGAGGTCCGGGGGGTTTCCCTCGGACCTCCCCGCCGTACTTGGCGTGATACCGCGGGGTATGTGTGTACGCGATCCACATTCCGCCGCAGCAAGGCTCTGGCACCGCTACGGACGGCATGGCGAGACTGTTACCGCCACTGGACCCTGGTGATATGTTCTAGCCGTCAGGCGTGGGGAAAGGCAGCCAGCGTTCAGCTGGACTTGAGTGGATGAACCCGCCAGGTGTTCGGACTCGTGTGCGCGGCTGTCATGCGTGACTTCGACGCGCGCCCGCGATCTCGATGTGCCCTTGCGGACATTGCGGTCGCGATGGAGGGGCTACTCAGTCGGGGAGCAGCGGCACCGACGGGCCCTGGTCGCGGCCGAGGAGCACGGCCCGGGTGATGGCTGTCGATCCGAACCGGTCGCGCACCTTGTCGAGCGTGGCGTCGATGGCATAGGCGGGACGATCGAACGGCAGCGCGAGCTGGATGGCCCAGTCGTCACCGAGGTTGCCGAGGGTCACTCCGACGAGCGTGATGCCCCGACGTTGGATCATCGGCACGGCCGTCGCGAGCAGCCCCCTCGCTGTGGCGAGGATCGTCCGCGTGTGCGCGGTCGCCTCCGGCAGGGTGTGTGACCGCGTCGCGCGGGAGAAGTCGTCAAACCGCAGCCGAAGCACGACAGTTCGGCACACTCGGTGAGCCGCTCGCAGCCTGCGCGCGAGGCGGTCGACCAGCGCGACGAGCTCGGCGTCGAGCGCTTCGGGTGATCGTGGCCTGCGGCCGAGCGCGCGTTGCGCCCCCATCGAGTGGCGACGGCGGCCTACCTGGACCGGCCGGGGATCGCGGTTATGCGCCAGGGCGTGGATGTGACGGCCGGCTGCCCGGCCGAGCATCCGAACCAGCGACGTCTCGCCAAGTTGTGCAACCTGCCCCACGGTCGTGATGAAGCGGTCGCGGAGCTTGGCTGCGGTGACCGGCCCCACGCCCCACAGCGCCTCGACCGGAAGCCGGTGCAGGAAGTCCAGCTCCCCATCGGTCGGCACCACCAGCAGGCCGTCGGGTTTGGCAACGCCGCTGGCCACCTTGGCGAGGAACTTGGTCCTGGCCACCCCGACCGTGACGGGCAGGCCGACCTTCTCGAGCACGTCCCGGCGCAATCGCACGGCGATCTCCGTGGGCGTGCCCGAGATCAGCCTCAGTCCACCGACGTCGAGGAAGGCCTCGTCGATCGACAGCCCCTCGACGAACGGCGTCGTTTGGTTGAACACCTCGAACAGCGCCTTGCTGGCCTCGCTGTAGGCATCCATCCGCGGGTGAACGACGATCGCGTGCGGGCACAGCCGGCGAGCCAGCGCCCCGCCCATCGGCGTGCGGACGCCGTACGCCTTGGCCTCGTAGCTGGCCGCGAGCACGACCCCGGCCCCGACGATGACGGGGCGGCCGCGCAGAAGAGGGTCATCGCGCTGCTCGACCGACGCGTAGAACGAGTCGACGTCGGCGTGCAGGATGGTCGCCTCGTCCAACACGAACGTATGTTCGCATCTCACGGCGACGTGAAGCTACAGACGCGTCTGCTCCATGACGGATGCATCGCGCCACAGCAGCTACGGCGGACTTCCTATCGCCACGAGCGCGGACCAATCCCGAACTGCCTGTTTGGCGTCGTGGGCAGGTCTACGAAGAAGGAACTCTGTCCGCGGACCGCGATGGTGTCACGCCAATCTCGGCACGGCTGATCATGGAATCTGAGTGTGGCGTGTCCCACGAGAACGTAGGTCGGACGCCGAGCACAAGGCAGCGCCCCGTTTGTTCACAGTGCCGCATCGGGGGCACTCGGTGCCACCGCTAGCAGCTCGCATCAGCAACACCCCTGCGAGAGTGCCGACGAGGATCCCGGCAATTCGGGGCACCACTCCGCCGTATCCCCTCCGTTTCGGCGACCGCCCGACCCTTAGGTGACGGATGGGGAGGGGGCGTTCTTTAGGGACGGAACGGGCCGGCGAGTCGCGACCGGGGGCTAGCTCCAACTCCGCCAGGCGGGTCCCGTTGACCCGGAGCTCCATCCTGTTCGTCGAGCTCGATAAGGTTGAGCGAACGTTCGGATGCAGGCTCGCGGGTGGCCTCGTCTGGTAGTGCGGCAAGCTCGGCGAACGCCGCCAGCCGGTCACTCAGCGCCGCGATGGCCTCGGTGAGGGGGGCGACGGCCTCGCCGACCCGGTCGCCGATCCCAACCGCCCGTTCCCTTGCGTCCTCAATCGTGGACCGGACTACGCCAACGAGGGGAGCCAGGCGGTCGCGCCACGCCGCCAACCGCTCGATCTCCGCCAGGGTCTCGCGGCGGGCCTGCTCGGCCTCCCGGAGCTCCTCCGCCGCACGCGTCCGGGCACCGTCCATGATCCGGGCCATGGTCCGTCCCGCGGCCTCCAGGACGGCGGACGGCTCCTCAACCGTGGCCGGGGAATCCGGCGCGGTACGCGCCGCGGCGTCCTCTATTGCCGCGCGCGCGGCCTCGAGCTCGGCTTTGGCGGCGCTGAGCCCGGCCTCGAGCTCAGCGCGCACCGACCGGAGCTCGGCCTCCAGTTCCTCGACCCTGGCCTCGGCGCTTTTGGCCCGCTGGCTCTGGATCAGGAAGTCCCGGCGCGCCAAGCCCAGCTCCTGCCGGAGGACCGCAATCTCGCCGCTCCGCCTCGCGCTCAGCTCCTCCGCCGCTCGGAGGCGCTCGTCCTGCCGGACCAGTTCGTCTCGGGCGGTCTCGATCTCGTGTGAGGTGGTTTCTTGGTCGTGTCGGGCGGTCTCCAGTTCGCGTCTGGTCGTGGTCAGCTCGAGCCTCAGGCGCGCCGCGTCCGCCACCGCTCCCTCAAGGTCCCCGCGAGTGGCGTCTCGGTCGGTCCTGAGGTCAGCAGCCTCGGCCCACAGTGCACGGAGCTTCTCGGCCTGTTCGGCGAGCTGCGTCTTCAAGGTCTCGGCCTCGGACCGCAACTCAAGCACCAGAGCTTCGGCCGCCCTGGCTTGCTCCGAGGCCCGCACGGCCGTCCTGTCGCGATCAGCCAGGATCAAACGCACGCTCTTGGACGTGTAGCCGAACGGGCCTCGCTTGAGCCGGGGTGCTTGCATGGGAGTCCCCCCTTGGCGCCTCGGGAGCCGCGCCGCGATTCTGGGGCCTAGGGTGAGGCAGTTCAATCACCCGAACGGGCTCTCCACTGGATGGGCCCAGGCGAATGCTCGCTCACCGCGGTCGAAGACAAGCCGACCATTGTTCAGCGATTGGGAGGTCTACCGGTTCGCCGCCGACGGTGTCTGGACGTTTCACCCGTCTCAGCTCGCAGGGCCCTACTCGCGTCGTCGCTACGCCTCAGGTTGGTGGCACCCTCAGGACCTCCTCCGCTGTGTCGGCCCTGCTATCCCTACCCAGCAGCCTCTTGCAGGTACGGGCTCCGAGCCGCGACCTCCGATCCTGATCGCGGTGCTACTGACGCTGTCAGGCGACGGCGGCAACCTTCATAGTGGTCGCGGCCATGGTGGCACGGCCACCCGAGACCGGTGAAAGTACGTTCGACCGCCAGGCGATGTCGGTGCTCATTGAGGGGTGCAGTTATTGAGATCAGGGCCGCTGACCTGGTGTCTTGTAAGCCAGGGGCAACTCTGGAGGGGGATCCCCAACGGGGGGGTGAGGATTCGCCCGACTCGGTCGGCCCCGTTTGGGGAGCCTCGGGTCGAAGCGTGAGCGCCCTCCGCTCAGCTTCGGAGGGCCAGCTTGCGATGGTGCGGTACGGGAGATCCCGGGAGCTTTGACGGGAAGGCCGAGCCCTGCTTCTGAGCCGGGTCCGAATGCCCTCTCCAGCCCCCGTCGGCCTCGTAGGTGATCCACCAAAGCTGGCGGGGCGGCACGTCTCTCTATCTTCACGAAGCGCACGGTGTCCTGCAGCACGCCGCGGGGTCGCCGAGGTCGTAGTAGGCGAGCCGAGACCGACCACCGTCGCCGAGCACCATGAAGAGCCGAGTTCCCTCGGGTCCCACGCGATGGCCGGAATGCTCTTGCCTGCAGCCGGTCCGGGGACGACCGAGGTCGATCCCGTCGAGACGTCGACAAGAGCCACCGCCCCCGTGCCCTTCCAATAACGACGGGGACTGTCGCCCGTCGACCGATTCGAGTTCTGCGCTCTGAAGAGCGTCCAGCGTGGGCGTCCTTGACCGCGCCGGAGCGAGACAGCAACCCGGCGGCCACTCGGACGTTGTGAAAGGAGAAGGGATGCGCCCGCGCGCGAGGTGCGGGCGTTCACTCGCTGCTCCGGAGGGTGATCGCGGCGATACGACGAATGATCCGGGAGGCGGCCAGCGCGGCCGCCGTCGTGACCCTTGTCGTGGTTTCAATCTCTGCGGCCCCCGCAGCGGCGGCAGAGGGATCGGGGTACGCTGCTTGGTCCATTCACGCCCCGATTCGGCAGCACGTCGCCGCGCAGCCGCCGACCGGGGCGATGCCGGGGATCGACGTGTCGCGCCATCAGGGCACGATCGACTGGGCACGGGTGGCGGCCTCGGGTCAGCGGTTCGTCATTGCGAAGGCCACCGAGGGCCTGCTATCCGTCGACCCGACGTACGCGACGAACCGCGCGGGCGCGATGGCAGCGGGGCTCGTGTTCGGCGCCTACCACTTCGCCCGGCCCGATCTGCACCCCAACGACCCGATCGGCGAGGCCGACCATTTCGTCGACACCGCCCAGCTCGGCCCCGGGAACATCGTGCCGGTCCTCGACCTCGAGCGCTCCGGGGACCTCACGCAGACCCAGCTCACGGCGTGGATCCTCGCGTGGCTCGGCGAGGTCTCCGCCCGCACCGGCGTGCGCCCCATGGTCTACACGAGCCCGAACGGATGGGCCAATCGGACCGGGGACACCACCGCGGTGGCCGACGCAGGGTACACCCTCCTCTGGATCGCCCACTGGTTCGTCTCAGAGCCAAGGGTGCCGGCGAACGACTGGCAGGGCAACGGCTGGGCGTTCTGGCAGTACAGCAACTGCGGCACGGTCCCCGGAATCTCCGGCTGCGTCGACCTCGACTGGTACAAGAGCTCGGACTTCACGCCGGTCACGATCCCCGCACCCGACACGGCCGCGCCAGTCGCCACGCTCGCGACCCCCACCGGCGTCGGGGGCCCGGTCACCGTCTCGTTCAGCGAGATCGTCCACGACGTGACGACGGCGAACGTCGCCGTGACCGCTCAGGGCACGGGGAGCACGGTGCCCTCCACGCTTACGTGTTGGTCGAGGAGGGGCGCGCAGGTCGAATGCGCCACCGGCAACGTGATCACGGCCATCCTCACGCCGACCGGCCCGTTGATCCCCGGCCAGACCTACACGGCGGCCGTGAACCCGGCAGGGGCCGTACCGCAGATCGTGGACCTGGCGGGCATCCCGGCTGCGCCCGTCGAGCAGGGGTTCGCTCCGCCGACCGAGGTCGAGCAGCGTAGTCCGGCGGTCGCTTACACCTGGCGGCGGGTCCAGGCGCCGAGGGCGTACGGCCGCTCATACGTGGTCGAGCGCTCGGCAGGGGCGACCGCAACGTTCGCGTTCACCGGGAACTCGGTGACCTGGTACACGGCGACAGGCCCGACGCAGGGCAAGGCCTCGGTGTCGATCGACCGGCGTTTCCGGGGCACGTTCGACCAATACGAGCCCGCCTGGCACGTCCGGGTGCCCCGCACGTTCCGGCACCTTGGACGGGGCGAGCACACGATCACGATCAGGGTCCTCGGTGTGAAGGGATCCTCGGCGGGAACCGACACGCAGGTCGTCGTGGATGCGTTCGCGATGGGCTCGAGGGTCGTGTCGAACCCGGAGCTGACACTGTCCTGGGGGATGTCGAGGGTGAGAGCGGCATCCCGCGGCAGCGTCGCGACCTCCGACCTGGCTCGGTCGGAGGCGGCCTTCGCGTTCTGGGGTACCGGGGTGGAGTGGGCGAGCGTGCGCGGCCCCGACCAGGGGCGCGCGAGCATATTCGTCGACGGAGTGCTGGCCAGGACCGTGGACAACTACGCCGCCGGGACGTCGGTCCAGCCGAGGTCCTTCACCGGGCTGGACCTCGGTCGGCACGAGCTCCGCATCGTGGTGCTCGGCACCTCCCGGCCGAGGTCCGATGGCACGAAGGTCGCCATCGACTCCTTCACGGTTCTCCCCTGAACACTGTTGGTGCAGCCAGCTAGGGATCGCCAGCGGCCTTGGATCATCGTGCCCCGACGACCCGTCGATCCGGACCGGGTCCTGGCTGGGTGAGGGGAACGCCCACGTCGATGGTCCCGTCAAACGGTCACTCCGTGACGTCTCGTGGCATGGATATGTGGAAGGAGGTGCCCATGACCGGACGAACATCACGCCCAATCTACGTTTCTACGATGAGGGGGCTCAGTGCATTCATGGCTTTCGAGCGAGCCCCGATGCACCCAGAGAGTCATCCACACCAGGCGAACCCCCCGGTCCAACCAAGCAGAGGGATATGCTGAGCATGAGACCGCTTGGCATCCGGCGGAGACGACCAATCCTCAGCCGCTCAGCTGTTCCTTCTGCGGGAAGCACCGAGACGAGGTCGAGGCTCATGGCAGGACCAGGCGTCTATATCTGCAACGAGTGCATTGTCCTTGCCGTGGGCGAGTTGGCGAAGTCCCGTTAGCGACGGGTGTGTCATATCGCTGGACCTGTCGAGATGCCGACGTGGCGGGCCACCGGGCAAGGGCTTTGACTCGACGCTCCCTCAGGCGCTCGGTCTGTTAGTCCCGCCAGCATTCGGGCCGCCCCGGTCCGAGGTGCAAGACTTCGCTCACCGCGAGGATCTAGGCCGAGCTTCGTGGAGCGAAAATGAGGTGAGAGCACCCCGGCTTCCGCTCGTCGGGGTCGTCGGCTTGCCCTGGAAGAGGAGGCGGTCGATACTTGCTCGAGGACATGCGACCGTTCGGCTGAGACTGACGCCCCCGCTCGCCCCGTCCGGGTGCCCCGCCGGGTGGGCTTGGCCACCGGCAATTTGGCGGCGTCCCTCGACGGCGTGCCGACCGCAGACCGGGAGCACCTCGGGCGCCCCCGTTCCCCCGGGGGCTTCGGCCCCCCTCTCCACATGAGCATGCGAGAGACGACAAGATGTCGAACGGGAATGTGGAGCTGATCCGCCTGGCCTATGAGGCGTACGCCCAAGGCGATGTGGCCACGATGCGGGTTCGTCGACCGGACCTCGAGTGGACTTATCTGGACCCCAGCCTCGAGGAGCCCGAGCCCCAGGTCTGCCACGGGCGGCACGAGCTTGAGATGGCACATGTGCGGCAGTCGGAGCAGGCCTGAAGGCGGAGCTCGAGGAGGCGGTGGGGGAGGGGGACCGTGTGATGGTGTCGGTTCGGACGCCCGGAATCGACGCGTATCGCATGAGGAAGGCGAACGATCGCAACTACAGCGTGCTCACGGTGCGGGAGGGGAGGATCGTGGCCCTGCGCGACTGCCGCGACAGAGCGGAGGCCCTGGCGATCGTGGGGATCGAATAGAGGCACGGACGGCTGCCCGCCGATCCACCCCAGCGCGCGCTGCCCACCTCGTTCACCATCGGCGGGGCGGTTGTCATCATGGGTTGACGGAATTGCCCTGAAACCACCCGTGCGTCTGGTGAGTACTCGGCTTTCTCTCGGAGACGGGCCGAGCGGCTCAATAGGTGGGTGACTCGGAGGATCTGACGCCACCCCAGCTATCAAGCGGTCGCTCCCGACGGGGCGCTTGAAATGTGACCGTTTAGTCACCTATCATCCCAACCGTGAACGACGACGACCATGTGTTCAAGGCGCTGGCCGACCCGACCCGGCGCTTCCTGCTCGACCGGCTCTTCGTGCGTGACGGCCGCACGCTGACGGAGCTCGAGTCGGAGCTGGAGATGACCCGCTTCGGCGTCATGAAGCACCTGCGCGTCCTCGAAGACGCGGGCCTCGTGGTCGCGCGCCGGTCGGGCCGGGAGAAGCTCCATTTCCTGAACCCGGTGCCGATCCGGCTGATCCACGACCGGTGGATCGACAAGTACACGGAGCGCCGAGTGTCGGCGCTCGCAGAGCTCAAGGCCGAGCTGGAGGAGGAGATGGCATGACGACGAAGACGGAGACCGCACTGACGACCCAGGTCTACCGGGTGTACATCAAGGCAACGCCCCAGGCGATCTGGGACGCGATCACGAAGCCCGAGTGGACGCAGAAGTACGGCTACCGCGGGATCGCCGAGTACGACCTGCGGCCGGGCGGCACGTACCGGGCGCTTGCCACCAAGGACATGCAGTCGATGGGCATGCCCGAAGTGGTCGTCGACGGGGAGGTCGTCGAGGCAGACCCGCCCCGCAAGCTCGTGCAGACGTGGCGGTTCCTCTGGAGCGAGGAGCTCGCAGCCGAGGGGCCTACGCGCGTCACCTTCGACATCGAAGAGGACGACGCGGGCTTCACGAGGCTCACGGTGACCCACGAGCTCGAGGGCGCGCCGAAGACGGCGGAGCAGGTGGCAAGCGTGGCCCGGCTCTACGAGGGTGGAGGGGGCTGGAGCTGGATCCTTAGCGATCTGAAGACCCTGCTCGAAACCGGTATCTCGACCGAGGCCTGAGTCGGCGCGGCGGAGGCCCTGCGCGAGCAGGGCC
>JBOGVI010000213.1:0-6715 GCA_050692695.1 Actinomycetota bacterium | reverse complement strand
CGCGGAACCGGCGTGGGCTCCCGCGTAACCGACTGGGCCCTGTCCGGGCACCTGTGGGGCACCGAGGAGCTCCGCAGGGTGTTCGACGAAGAGCCGCATATCCAGGCCTGGCTCGACATCTTGGTCGAGCTGGCCCGGGCCCAGGCCGACCTCGGCATCGTCCCGAAGGACGCCGCCGGAGCCATCGCCGCCGACGCGAAGGTGGACCGGATCGACCTCGACTTCGTGGCCGAGGAGACCCGGCGCACCGGCCACTCCACGCTGGGCCTGATCCACGGATTGCAGCGGATGCTGCCGCCCGAGGCCGCCGAGTGGGTCTACTACGGCGCCACCGTCCAGGACCTCACCGACACGTGGACGGCGCTCGCCATGAAGAAGGTCGGGGCCGTGGCCTGGCGCGACCTCAGGGCCATCGAGCGCTGCTGCCTCGACCTCGCCGTCCGGCACCGGGACTCGGTGATGGCGGGACGGACCCACGGCCAGCCCGGCGCGCCGATCACGTTCGGGCTGAAGGCGGCGGGGTGGGCCGACGAGGTGCGCCGGCACCTCGACCGGCTTCGCGACGGCGCACCGCGGTGGCTCGTGGGGCAGCTTGGCGACGCCGTGGGGACCCTCGCGTTCTTCGGGGACCGCGGGCTGGAGCTCCGGGAGGCGTTCTGCCGGCGGGTGGGCCTGGCCGATCCCGGCATCTCGTGGCTGACGTCGCGGGACCGGCTGTCCGAGTTCGTCGGCCTCCTGGCGATGATCGCCTCCACCCTGGCCCGGATCGGGACGGAAGTCTACGAGCTCCAGCGCCCGGAAATCGGCGAGCTCCGCGAACCGACCTCGCCCGGCGCGGTGGGGAGCATCACCATGCCCCACAAGCGGAACCCGGAGGCGTCCGAGCACCTCGTCACGCTGTCCCGCCTGGTCCGGGCCCAGGCGGGCGTGATCCTGGAGGGCATGGTGCAGGAGCACGAACGCGACGGCCGCGGATGGAAGGCCGAGTGGGTGGCGTTCCCCGAGGCCTGCCTGCTGACCGGCGCCGCCCTCTCGTTCGCGTTGCGGATCCTGGCCGGCCTGGAAGTGGACGAAGAGGCGATGGGGCGGAACCGCGACGCCGCCCGAGGGTATTTGGCGTCGGAGCGGGTCCTCGCCCGGCTCGCCCCCGCCCTCGGCAAGCACCGAGCCCAGGCGCTTCTTCAGGAGGTGCTCATGGCCGTGCGCGAGGAGGGCGGCTCGCTCGAGGCCGCCCTGGCGGCCTCGCAAGAGATCGCCGAGCACCTGGGCCGCGACGAGGTGCACGAGCTCATGGCTCGCCCCGACCCGGGAGCCGCCGGGGCCATGGTCGACCTCGTCGTGCGCCGGGCCGAGGAGGCGCGGGCCGGCGAGACCGACGAGTGGCCGTGACCCTCCCACCCCGGTTCCCCCTGGCCGCCCTCCCCACGCCGCTTCGGCGCGCGGAGCGCCTGGAGACGGCCGTGGGCGGAGCACCGATCTACGTGAAGCGCGATGACCTCACCGGCTTCGCCGTGTCGGGGAATAAGGCGCGGAAGCTCGAGTTCCTGGTGGCCGACGCGCTGTCCGAAGGGTGCGACGTCCTGGTGACCGGCGGGGGGCCGGGATCGAACCATTGCCCGGCCACTGCGGCGGCGGCCCGGGTGGCCGGCTTGGACTGCGTCCTCGTCCTGTACGGGGAGGAGCCGGAAACGGAGCATCCCAACCTCCGGCTGGCCCGGGCATTCGGGGCCGACGTCGGGTTCACGAAGGACCCCGAGCGGCGCTCCATCGACGGCGCACTCCAGGAGGCAGCGAACGAACTGCGCGCCGCCGGGCGGGCGCCCTACGTGATCCCTCGCGGGGGCGCCACGGCTCTCGGTGCGGTGGCCTACGCGCTCGCCGCCGACGAGCTCGTCGAACAGCTCGAGGCGAGCCGGGTGGAGCCCGGGGTCGTGGTCGTGGCTGCCGGGTCGTGCGGAACCCAGGCCGGGTTGGTGGCCGGGACCGTGGGCGGCGGCCATCCGTGGCGCGTGGTGGGGGCGGCCGTGAGCAGGCCCACCGACGAATGCCGGAAGCGGGTACTCGACCTGGCCCGCAGGTGCGCGGGCCTCCTAGGAACGCGCGAGGCCGCCGAGGGCGACGTCGACGTCCGCGACGCCCGCGGCTCCGGGTACGAGCTTCCGTCGCCGGAGGGCGTTGCGGCGGCCAGGCTCGCTGCGGAGACCGAGGGACTGCTCCTCGACCCGGTGTTCACGGCCAAGGCCTTCGCTGTTCTCGTGTCGATGGTCCAGGGCGGGCTCGATTCTCCGGCCGTGTTTGTCCACACGGGCGGCGTGGCGTCGGTCCTTTCCGAAGGGGGGTTGTGGGATGCGTAGCCAAGAGTCCGGGCCCTCCCAGGAGGCGCCAGCGCCCGAGTTGATCGAGTCCGGGTTCGCCCTTGAGGTGGCCGATGCCGAGCTCCTGCACCCCGGGCTGAACCTGGCCGACATGGCCCACCTGCTGGTCCTGCTGGAGCAGCGGGTGATCCCGGAGGACGGTGCCCGCCGCCTCCTCCGGCTCCTGCTCGAGGCCCACGCCACCGGGGCCAAGGACTTCCCGTACGACCCGGCTTTCGGCGATCCGTACAACTGCCGGGAGGGGTACTTCGCCGAGCGCCTGGGGAACGACGCCGGCTGGCTCCACGCCGGGAGGCCGCGACGGGAGGCCGGGCGGATGGCCCTTCGCATCGGCCTCCGGCGCCTCGTGATCGGGCTGGTGGTGGACACGGCCGACTTCGTCTCCGCCGTGGCGGAGGTCGCCGAGCGTCACGCCGAGACGTTCCTCCCCGATCAGACCTACCTCCAGCAGGCTCAGCCGTCGACGTTCGGCCACTACGTCCTGGCGTTCGCGTTCCCGGCGATCCGGGACGCCGACCGGCTGCGGCACGGCCTTGACTGGGTGAACCGGAGCCCGGCGGGGGCCGGATGCGTTAACGGGAGCCGCCTCCTCCTCTCCCGCGAGCGGGCCGCGGAACTGCTCGGCTTCAGCGGAGTGATCGAACACACCCGCGACGCGATGTGGCAAACCGACGGCCTGATCGACCTGTTGGCCACGGCGGCGAGCCTCATGACCAACATGAGCAAGCTCGCCGAAGACCTCGAGATCTGGGACAGCCAGGAGTTCGACTTCGTGGACCTCGCCGGGCCATACACGCGGGCGAGCATCCTCATGCCGCAGAAGCGGAACCCGTACGCGCTGTCGATCGTCCGCGGGGCGGCCGGCGTCCTGATCGGGCGCCTCTCGGGGTTCCTGTCTGTGGTGAAGACGCCGTCGGCCCGCAGCGACAACCTGATCTTCGCCTACGGCGAGGTCCCGCGGGCACTGGAGCTGGCCCGCCGGGTGAGCCGGCTCATGCGGGGCGTCGTCGCCACGCTTCAGGTGAACCCGGATCGGATGTGGGAGTCGCTCGTGTCGGGGTTCTCGCAGGCCACCGACCTCGCCGAGTACGTCATGCAGACCTCCGAGATCGACTACCGGAGCGCGTACGTCGTCGTCGGCTCGGCGGTCCGGGGAGCGAGCCGCGACGGTCTTCGCGGCGTCGACCTCACCGGCGACATGCTCGACCAGGCCGCGGTCGAAACGATGGGCCGCTCCCTGGATCTAGCCGGACGCGATCTCACCGAGGTCCTGGATCCGCGGGCCATCGTCCTCACCCGGACCTCGCCGGGCGGTGCCGCGCCCGATGTGGTGCGGGAGATGGCCGCGTCGTGTACCGAGGAAGCGGACCGGCTCCGGTCGGAGGCCCTGCGGGAGGAAGGGGCCGTCGACGCGGCCGAGACGGCCCTGATCAGCCGGGCGGAAGAGTTGGCACGGGAGTGACGGGGTCGTGGCCCACGACGAAGTCCATCTCGGGCGCGCCGCGTAGGGTGTTCGTCACGTAGCAATACCCGATAGCCGGGCCGAGGAGGGATTCGAGGACCTCGCGCGGGTGGCTGGAGCGGACCTCGACCCGGAGGCGGGAGAATCGCAGGCCCTCGTACTCGGCGTTCACGGTGACGGCGAGGTCCGGGAGGACGATGTCTCGTTTCTTCGCCGCGTGCGCCACGGCCAGCGTGAAGCACGAGGCGAGCGAGGTGACGAACATTTCGGTCGGCATGGGACCCGCGTCGGTCCCGCCGTACTGAGGAGGCTCGTCGACCACGATCTCGAAGTCGCGGACCGGCACCCGGCACCGGTACCCGCCCTCCCAGTAGGCAGTAACCTCCACGCTCATGGAGTCTAACCCCGGCCGGGACGACGCCCCGCCCGCAGTGATTCTGCCCGACGAGGTTCGCGTCGTGAACGTGGGGCTGTCGCTCCTCGGAGATGCGATCCGGGAGCAGGGCGCAGCGGCCGTCGACGTGGACTGGCGGATCCCGGCCAGCGGACGCGAGGACCTCGTCGCCGCCCTGGCCCACCTGTACGGGCCGCTTGCCGGGCGCATCGACGCGGCCAACGCGGAAGCCGTGCGGCGCCTCGACGAAGGCTCGCCGACCGTCATCGGGATCGGTTCCGCACTCGACGAGGTGCCAGGAATGGAAGCGAGGACGGTCCTCCATCCCGGTCCGCCCCTGCCCTGGGAGGAGTTCTGCGATCCACTGAAGCGATCCATCCGGGCCACGGTGATGGCCGAGGGATGGGCCTCGTCGCCGGAGGAGGCCGAAGCCCTCGTCGCGGGTGAGAAGGTCCGGCTCGACGCCGCCAACCACCACGACGCTGTCGTACCGATGGCCACCGCGCTCGGTCCTTCAGCCCCGGTGTTCGTCGTGGAGAACGCGCACGGCGGGAACCGAGCGTACTCCGCCCTGAACCAGGGACCCGGGAAGACCCCGTGGTTCGGCGTGCAGACGCCGGAGGCGGTGGAGCGCCTGGTGTTCCTGCGGGATGCCGTGGGGCCGGTCCTGGCAGCCGCGGTCCGCGCGGCCGAGCCCATCGACGTGTTCTCGCTCGTGGCCCAGGGCCTCCAGATGGGCGACGACTCTCACATGCGGACCCAGGCCACCACGAACCTCCTGCTCCGCAACCTCCTCCCGTTCCTGATCGAGGTGGATCACCCCGCGCGGGGTGACGTGGCTCGATTCCTGTCGGCGAACCACCTCTTCTTCCTGAACATCGCGATGGCCGCGGCCAAGGCCGTGGCTGACTGGGCCGCCGAGGTGCCCGAGGCGAGCGTGGTGGTGGGGATGGCCCGGAACGGCACGACGTTTTGCGTGCGGATCGCGGGCGGGGGCAACCGGTGGTTCGTCGCGCCAGCGCGGCCCGTGGGCGACGCCCTGTACCACGCCGGGTTCGGTCCGGACGATGCGGCGCCCGACATCGGCGATAGCGCGGTGCTCGAGCTGGTAGGCCTTGGCGGGGCGGCCGCCGCCGCGTCGCCTGCGGTCGCCGCGTTCGTGGGGGGCACGATGTCCGACGCGGTGGCCACCACCGAGGCCGTGGAACGAATCTGCGCCGGACGGAGCAGTCGGTTCAAGCTCCCATTCCTGGACTTCCGGGGATCGCCGATCGGGGTCGACGTCAGGAAGGTCGTGGAGACCGAGATCACACCGGCCATCAACACCGGCATCCTCCACGCAAGCGCCGGGACCGGGCAGGTGGGAGCCGGCGTGGCCCGGGCGCCCATCGAGTGCTTCCGCGAGGGCCTGCTCGCGCTCGACGCAGCCCTGCGGTGAAGGCCACGCTCGCCGGCCTCGGCGCGAAGGAGTCTCTAGCCGGTGGCGGCGAGGGACGCGCGATCGCGTCGTTCCCGAAGGCCGTGTACGTCTCGCTGCCCGCAGGGATCGTGGTGCTGGTCTCCCCCAGCGTGCATCCAGGGCCCCTGCACCTGCTGCTCGACGGAGCGCCCCCCGAGCTGCCTCCGGGCACGCGAGTCGAGGTCGCCACTCGACGCCTTCGCGTCGGCGGGATCGACATCGACCTCAGGGACGCCGCGGAGTGGGCCGGCGCGCTCCCTTCCCCAGCCCAGCTCGCGTCGGGCGCGACGCTCTTGATGGAGGTGGCTTCGGATCTCGCGTCACGGTCGGCGCTCCACGCGGACCCGTTCCGGGACCGGGCCGCCGACGCTCGGAACCGACTCCGGGCCGGTGACCTCGCGGGGATGGTCGAGTGCCTCGCCGGCCTGGGCCCCGGCCTCACCCCCGCCGGCGACGACGCCCTGGCGGGCGCGCTGTTCGTCCTGCGGGTCCTGGGGGGTGATGAAGCCGAACGGGCCCTGGTCGACGCCGCATGCATGGCTCGCACGAGCGTGATCGCCAGCGCCTTCCTTCCCTGGGCGGCGAGGGGCCAGGCCCTCGCACCTGGTCACGACCTCCTCAAGTCAGCGGCCTACGAAGACCGACACGGGTGCCTGACCGCGTGCCAAGCCCTGGCTCGGATCGGCGGGACCTCCGGCGCCGAATTCGCCCTGGGCCTCACCTGGGCTCTCGCGGCTCGCTGACCGGGGCGGCGACCTCGCGGTAGATCTCGGCGTGGCGTCTGGCGCAAGCCTCCCACGTGTACCGGCCCGCGACCGCCGGACCTTCGGCGGCGAGGCGCGCACGGAGGTCCGCATCCGCCGCGACCCGGCGCATCCCGTCGGACAGGGCGCTGGCGTCCCCGGCCGGCACCATCAGCACGCCCTCCCCGTCCGTCAGATATTCGCGGAACACCGGGATGTCGCTCGTGATGACGGGGAGTCCGGCGGCCAGCGCCTCCAGCGCGACCAGCCCCCATCCCTCCT
>JBOGVI010000212.1:0-1798 GCA_050692695.1 Actinomycetota bacterium | reverse complement strand
GGGTCTTCGTGGCGGATAGACGGCCGTTCCGGCACCTTGACCCCCTCCTGTTGCTGGCCGCCCTGGCCCTCGCGGTGGTGGGGCTGGTCGTGATCTACTCGGCGACCCGCGCCTCGCTCGTCGCGCAACAGCTGGATCCCGGCGTCTTCTTGAAGCGGCAGGCCACGTTCGTGACGCTCGGGGCTGCGGTGGTGCTCCTCGTCTCGAGCTTCGACTTCCGGTTCGCCAAGGTCTACGCCGGCTTCGTGTACCTGGCCAGCCTGGTGTTGCTGATGCTGGTGCGAACCCCCTTGGGGACCACCGTCCGGGGGTCGCAGCGGTGGTTCCAGCTCTTCGGGTTCCAGCTCGCGCCGTCCGAGTTCGCGAAGCTCGCCCTGATCGCGATGCTGGCCGCGGTCCTGTCCGAGCTGCGGAGCGCAGACCTTTCCCTTCAGGACGTGTTCCGGACCACGGCCATCGCGGCGGCCCCCGGGCTCCTGGTGTTCCTCCAACCGGACCTCGGGACGTCGATCGTCATGGTGGCGATCCTGGTGGGCGTCCTGGTGGTGGTGGGGACGCGGGCCCGGTACCTCGGGATCCTAGCCCTCACGGCCATCGTGCTGATCTTCGGGGCGTTCCAGGTCGGCCTGGTGAAGGACTACCAGATCGCCCGGCTCACGGCGTTCGCGGACCCGGAGAACGACCCGCTGCGGGCGGGCTGGAACCGAGACCAGGCCGAGATCGCCATCGGTGCGGGCGGCCTGTTCGGCCGGGGGTACCTGAAGGGCACGCAGACAAATCTGGACTTCGTGCCGGAGCAGCACACCGATTTCATCTTCACCGTGGTGGGGGAGGAGTTCGGGTTCGCGGGGGCGTTCTTCGTCCTCATGATGTTCGCCCTGCTGATCTGGCGCGCCATCCGGATCGCCCTGTTGGCCAAGGGCCCGTTCGGGACCTATCTGGCCGCGGGGATCGCGTCGATGTTCGCCATCCAGGTCTTCGTGAACATCGGGATGACCCTCGGGATCATGCCGATCACGGGGATCCCGCTGCCGTTCGTGTCCTACGGTGGGAGCTCGTTCCTCACGAACTGCGCGGCCGTGGGACTGCTGCTGAGCATCCACATGCGCCGCCTGGTGTAGCGGCCCGGCTTCAGTCCTCCAGCGCGATCGTCCACAGGAAGGTGGACCCGCCCGGCCCGGAGTCCTCCAGGACCACGTCGCCCCCCATGGATCGCGCCGCGACCCGAGCCACCGACAGGCCAAGGCCGATGCCCTGATGCACCCGGACGTTCAGGTCCTCGACTTGCTCGAGGAAGCCGAAGATGCGTTCCCGGTCGGCGGCGTCGACCCCCGGCCCCTGGTCCATCACCCGAACCTCGATCCGGCCTGGTCCAGCCCCCACCCGGACCTCCACGGGAGAGCCGGGCGGCGAGAACTCCAGGGCGTTGTCGATCAGCTCGCCCAGTACCCGCCGTCCCACCACCGGGGACAGGCTGGCCACGCGCGGCGGATCGCCCCCCACCACGCTGACCCGCCCCTGCTCCGACGCGCACTCCCGGGCCAGGGCCTCCACGTCGACCTGCTCGGCCAGTCCGGCCTCCGCGGCGAGCTCGAACCGTTCCACCAGGCCAGCCAGGTCCTGGGCCCGGTGAACGATCCTCTCCAGGAGCTCTCGCTGCTGCTCGGGCGTTGGGTCGGTCTTGGCCAGGGTCTGGGCCATGCCGAGGATGACCGTCACCGGGGTGCGGAGCTCGTGGGAGAGCCGGGCTACCAGCTCGTGCCGCCGGGCCGCCCGCTCGACCAGCGCCGCGTGGGCC
>JBOGVI010000211.1:0-1520 GCA_050692695.1 Actinomycetota bacterium | reverse complement strand
GCCCGCCACAGCACATCGATTTGGCCGTCCCGCGCGGCCACCAAGCGCACGCCCTGCGCCCGGCCCAGCGCCGCCAGGGCCACCGACGCCGCCACCGAGCAGCACGCGTCGAGAGGCGTCTTCTCCTCGCCAGCGTCGGCCCAGGTGTCGACCACCACGGCCAGGCGCCTGGTGCGCTCCTGTTCGAGCTCTCGAACCATCACGTGTCCGTGCCGGGCGGTCGAGGGCCAGTGGACGTGACGCATGCTGTCGCCGGTCCGGTACTCCCGGATGCCGAGGTACTCCGGACCGGTCCCCCGCCGGGGCGCCGTGTGCATCGCGTACTCGGACGTGGGGACGAGGTCGAGGAGCGGGCTGCGGTCCAGCCGGACCACGGCCGGGTATACGACGGTTCGCCCCGGCACCTCGACGGATCGCCCGGCCTCGGCCACCCCGAATGGAGCGGCCGAGCGGACCGAGACCGCGGTGGACTCCTGGACCCCGCGGCGGGCGGCTCGCCGGGCCGTCCCGATCACCACCCGCTCCCCCGGCCCGAGCGGCGGCACCAGGACTCGGGCCCGCGCCACGTGGGGATCCTCGACCTCCAGGCCGAGCTTCATGGGCCGTCCTCGGTTCGTCACGACCAGCTCGACCATCACGTCGTCGCCCTGGAACGCCTCGTCGGGGCCCCGGCGTTCGACCTGGACGTCGCGGACCATGCGGAGGGGGAGCAACAGACCCGCCAATGCCGCGCCGAGCAGGAGGGAAGAGAGCACCAGGAGCCAGCCGGCCTGGACGCTCGTCCCCACGCCGAACAGCAGCGCGGCCCCCACCACGAGCGCCGCGGCACGCCGGCGCGGCTTGGGCACCCCCTACGCCCTTCCCGAGATGCCCAGGGGCACCGGCACCTGGTCCAGCACGGAGCGAAGGACGTCCTGGGCCCGACCGCTCGCCACCCCGCCGTGGCCCTTCAGCATCAGCCGGTGGGCAAGGACCGCCGGAGCCAGGGACTTCACGTCGTCGGGCAGGACATAGGTCCGGCCCTCGGCTATCGCGCGGGCCTGCGCGGTGCGCGTCAGGGCGAGCATCGAACGGGGCGACGCCCCGAGGGTGACCTGGGGGTGGGCCCGGGTGGCCTGTACCAGCATGACCACGTACTCGACGACGGCCGGGTCGACGTGCACGTTTCGCACGGTGTGCTGGTGGGCCACGACCTCCTCGGCCGAGACAACCGGCGCCAGGTCCCCGATGGGGTGGCGGAGCATCTGGCGTCGCACAACGTCCTGGGCGGCCTGGTGCCCGGGGTAGCCGACCAACACGGTCATGGTGAACCGGTCCAGCTGCCCCTCGGGCAATGGGTAGGTGCCGTGCTGCTCGATGGGGTTCTCGGTGGCGATCAGGAGGTAGGGCTCGGGGAGCGGATGGGTGATGTTCTCCACCGTGACCTGCCGCTCCTCCATCGCCTCGAGGAGCGCCGACTGGGTCCTCGGCGTGGTCCGGTTGATCTCGTCCACCAGGACCACGTTGGCGAAGATGGGGCC
>JBOGVI010000210.1:0-8971 GCA_050692695.1 Actinomycetota bacterium | reverse complement strand
AGTTCAGGCGGATCACCGAGCCGTCGCTCGACGGGGTGATGCCGACGTCGCTTCCCAAGATGGCCTTCTCCATGGCCGAGACGGCGTTCTTGTCGTAGGGCTGGATGAGCAGGGTGCGGGGCTCCGGCACCGAGAACGAGGCCAGCTGTTGGATCGGCACCTGAGTACCGTAATAGTCCACGACGATCCGCGAAAGTAGAGCCGGTGTGGCCCGCCCGGTCCGGATCGCGGCAAGCTCGTCCTTCAGGACCCCGATGGCTTTCCCCATCTTCTCCCGGGCCCCTCCGAGGGCGGTCTCGATGGTCATCCTGCCCCTCCGTGGACGAGCGTGCCGATGGGCTCACCGGAGAGCGCCCGGCGGATGTTCCCCTCCCGGCGGAAGTCGAACACGATGATGGGGAGTTTGTTCTCCATGCACAGGGAGATGGCGGTGGCGTCCATCACCTGGTAGCCCTCCCGGAGCACGTCGATGTACTCGATGGTCTCGAACCGCCGAGCGTTCGGGTCCACGTGGGGATCGGCGCTGTATACGCCGTCCACCTTCGTGCCCTTCAGGATGGCCTCGGCCCCGATCTCCAGCGCCCGTTGGGCGGCGGTGGTATCGGTGGAGAAGTAGGGCGCGCCAATGCCGGCCGCGAAGATGACGATCCGTCCCTTGTCCAGGTGACGGATGGCGCGGAGGGGGATGTACGGCTCGGCGATCTGGGCCATGTGGATCGCCGTCTGGACCCGGGTGGGGACGTGGAGCTTCTCCAGGCCGTCTTGCAGCGCAAGAGCGTTCATCACGGTGGCCAGCATGCCCATGTAGTCCGCGCGAGCCCGGTCGATGCTCGGCGCGTCGCGCCCGCGCCAGATGTTCCCCCCGCCCACCACCACGGCCACCTGAACGCCGATGTCGACGACGTCGCGAAGCTCACGCGCCAGCAGGGCCGTGGAGTCGGTAGAGATCCCGTAGCCGGTGTCCGGGGGAGCGAAGGCGTCGCCGGAGAGCTTCAGCAGGACCCGGGAGTAGACCGGCCGGGATCCGCCACCCCCGGTGCGCTCCCCGTCACCCACCCGGGCCTCCTTCAGCCGAGTTCCTCGCCAAGCTTGTACCGGACGAACCGTCGCACGGCAACCTTCTCTCCCACCTTGGACGAGACCTCGTCGAGGAGCTGCTGGATGGTCCGGTCCGTGTCCTTCACGAACGGCTGGTCCACCAGGACGGCAGTCTCGAAGAAGGCCTGAAGCTTGCCCTCCACGATCCGGTCCAGCACCTTGTCGGGCTTGCCGGCTTGCCGGGCTTCGGCCTCGTAGATGCGACGCTCCGTCTCCAGCAGGTCGTCAGGCACCTCGTCCCGGTTCACCCACTGGGGCATGGCGCTTGCGATGTGCAGGGCGACATCCCTAGCCAGCCGGCGGAACTCCTCCGTGTTGGCCACGAAGTCGGTCTCGCAGTTCACCTCGACCAGCACGCCGACCGTGTTGTTGAAGTGGACGTAGGCGTCGATGAGTCCCTGGTTGGCCGAACGGCCTGCGCGCTTCTGCGCGGAAGCCAGGCCCCGCTCCCGGAGGATCTCGACGGCCCGGTCGAAGTCACCCCCCGCGTCCTGGAGGGCCTTCTTGCAGTCCATCATCCCGGCCCCGGTGACCTCCCGGAGCTTCTTCACGTGTTCGGCGCCGATGTCGGTCATGGGCGCTCCTCGGCGGTCTGGCCACCGGACGGCACTTCGGCGGTGGCCGTGACCGATGCGGCGCCGGCCGACGCCGGACCGGCCTCGACAGCGGGCACCTCGACGGGAGCCGACGGGGCGTCGGACGCCTCGACGGGCTCGGGCTCGAACTCCGGGGCGTCGGCCCTGCTCACCAGGGCCTCCCGGCCCTCCCGGCGTCCTCCGGCCAGGGCGTTGGCGATGATCCGGGTCACCAGTGACACCGACCTGATGGCGTCGTCGTTCCCCGGGATCACGTAGTCGACCTCGTCCGGGTCGCAGTTCGTGTCGACGATGGCGATGACCGGGATCCCGAGCTTGCGGGCCTCGCTCACCGCGATGTGCTCCTTCTTCGTGTCGATCACGTAGACCGCGTCGGGCAGGCGCTCCAGGGTCTGCATGCCGCCCAGGTTTCGTTCGAGCTTCTCCTTCTCGTGGCGAAGCTTCAGGACTTCCTTCTTCGGGAGGAACTCGAAGGCCCCGCCCCGCTCCATCTCCCGGAGCTCGCGGAGCCGGAGCAGCCGGCGGGACACCGTCTGGAAGTTCGTGAGCATGCCGCCCAGCCACCGGGTGTTCACGAACGGCATGCCTACCCGTGTGGCCTCCTCGGCCACGATCTCCTGGGCCTGTTTCTTCGTCCCGACGAACAGGACGACGCCCTCGCGACGACCGAGGTCCCGGACGAACCGGTAGGCCTCCTCCAGCCCGGCCAGGGTCTTCTCGAGGTCGACGATGTAGATGCCGGAACGCTCCCCGTACAGGTACCGGCCCATCTTCGGGTTCCAGCGCCTGGTCTGGTGCCCGAAGTGGATACCCGCCTCGAGGAGCTCCCGCCTGGTGACGACAGGCACGGTGCTTCCTCCTTCCGGTTGTCCCTCCGCTCGGCTCGCCCCGCCCCACGGCCCGGATTGGCCGGGACCCCGGGGGGCGGTCCCCGGGCGTGCGTGCTCGGCGCCATCGGCGCCGGCGAACAGGCAGTCTAGCAGCGGCTTCGAGAGCGAGGCCTCGCCAGCCGAACGGCCCTCGAGTTCAGCGCCGGCGGGGCACGGGCTGGGCGGGCACCTCGGGCTCGATGGCCATCCACCGGTAGCAGAACGCGGCGAGGAACGACATGTGGATGAACGCCGCAACCAGCGCGTAGATCCACGTGGCCAGGAAGGGGTTCACGGAAAGTTCATTGCTGTGCGGGGTAAACAGGATGAGCGGGGGGTAGGCCACGAAGACATAGATGACCGACAGGATCAGATGCCGGCTTCCCGGCATCGCGGCGGCCCGGGCCGACCGGCGAAGGGTCTCCTGGACTCCCCTCCCCTCCCGGATCGCCGCGGCCGGCACGGCGGCGAGGTAGTACACGACCGCCGCGAGGACCAGGATCGAGCCGAGGAACGCGAACTGCGGTCCGAGGAGCGGCAGGATGAGCCTGCTGGCAAGGATCGCGCTGAACGAGATGACGTTCACCGCGAGCAGGGCGGGAATGGCGCGCGACGCCCGGCGCAGCCCGGCCGACGCCGACGGGGCACCCTCGAGGGCCTCCACGATGAGCCCGCTCACCACGGCGAAGAAAGCCGACCGGGCGATGATGAGGCCGGCGGTGACCGTTAGCGCCACGAGACTCGCCTGGCCGAAGATGCTCTCGCCGATAGCAAGATCGAAGAACGTCCCGACCGGGGGCACCGCCGCCATGTTTGCCAGCAGCAACACCGGGCCCTCCAGACCCAGCGTCACCAGCGCAACCCAGGCGGCGAAGACGAACAGGAACGGCACGAGGAGGAGGGCGGGGGACGAGCCGACCGTGAGCGCTCCTCTGGCCAGGGACCGGGGGATGGACGGCCACCCCGAGTCGCCGCTTCCCCTCGAGAGCCATCCGAGGAGCGGCGGAACCTCGGATCGGGCCGGAGCCGCCCGGACCTCCCGCGCACGGGGGGGACTCCGGTACCCGGACCGGGCCTTCCCCTTCCGGCGCTTCTTGCTCACTCGGCGCCCTCCTCCGTTCCCTCTTCCCCCCCGGCGAAGGCAGGGGGTCCGAGGCGCCGGGCCAGGAGCCGGAGCGGGACGAACAGGACGAGCGTCGTGACCACCAGTGCGATGGCGTAATTGCCAAACAGCCTGGCCGGATCGACCTCGGTGGGCGAGGGGACGCGGACGAGCGTTCCCTCGGGGTCGTGCTTGAACGCGACCAACCCGGCCCGGCTCCCGCCCTTCGCCGCGACCGCTGCGACGACCACGTCGGGGGACAGGGCGATGGGGCCGATCGACCCCGGACTCGGCGCACCCTGCCAGACCAGGTCCCCGGAGGAGATATCGAATGCCACGAGCCGGCCGTCTTCCAACCCGAGCAGGACGGCCCCTCCGGACACTACCGGTGAGCTTCGGACCACGAGGTCGTTGTTCTGGTGGTCCCAGTCGCGGTGGCCGGTCCGGGAGTTCAGCCGGTACAGCCCCCCGCGAAAGTCCGCGACGAACACAATGCCGGGCTGGATCGCGGGAGCGGTGGCCGGCGGGAAGACGGAGATGGTGAGCGCGCCCCACCGCTCCTCGCCCCCGTCGGCCACGAACGACCGGACCATCCGATCCTCGAACCCCGCGACGACGGACCCGTCACCCGCCGAGGGCCCGGACACGGTGGTGACTCCCACCTGCGGGGAGAACTCCCACGCCTTCCTCCCCGTCCTCACGTCCAGCGCGAGCAGCTGCCCCCGCAGCGAGTCCGAGTCGATGGCGGACACGTAGACGATGCCGTCCGACACCGCCGACGGAGCGAGGACCTCCCCGATGGCCTTCGCCGTCCACCGGAGGGCGCCGGTCGCTAGGTTCACGGCGTAGATGTTGCCGTCGTCGTCGGCGATGAACGCGGTGGCTCCGTCCACGGTCACGCCGCTCCGGCTGGTGGCCTCGAGCGGCGTCCGCCACACCTCCCGCATGTGGGTGAGGTCCACACCCACCAGGCTCGCCCCGACCCCCTCGGCCTCATCCACGAACGCGAGGACCTGCCGGTTGGCGGCGACGCCCACCGCGGGCATGGAGATGGGACCGCCGTTTCGGACGAGCTGCCATCGTCGCTCGCCGGTTGCGAGGTCGATCCCGTACACGGCGCTCCGGCCGACCGAGATGACCACGTCGCCCACGATCACGGCGCCCGACAGGGCTCCCCCCAAGACGCGGAACGTCCAGGCGGGTCGGTACGGGGGCTCCGGCCCATCCTTGAGCACGCCGGCGTGGCCGGGCCCGCCCTGGAATTGGCTCCACACCGGGGCGGCCTGCTGCGCTTGGACCGGCCAGGCGATCACCGCGATCAGGGCAACCGCGACGAGCGCGGCGAACGGCAACGTGCGGATCGGATCCCGATGCAGGTGGGCGAACCTCCGTGGAACGGCCGGCCCATTCTAGGCGGGGCCATCTCGGCCGGCGGTGAGGGCTCAGGTCTCCTCGGAGGCGAGGATGGGAGCGAGTCGGATCAGCCCCACCACGTTGAGGGGCGACAGCACCGACACGGGGTCGATGTACGAGCCGTCCCGCTTCACGCCGAAGTGCAGGTGCGGAGGAACCACACCGGTGTGCCCCGGACCGCTGAGCGCCAGCGTGACCCCCTGGCGGACGACGTCACCCTTTCGTACCAGGATCGCGGAGAGCCACGAGTATGTCGAAACCAGCCCGCCACCGTGGTCCACCGTAACGAACAGCTCGCCCGCGACCGCTCCGGCGAAGGTCACGTTCCCCGACGCCGGGGCGACCACCGGCGTGCCGATCGGCGCGGCGACGTCGATGCCGCGGTGCCCCGGGCCGTACGAGGTCGCGGGCGGTTCGAAGCTCCTGATGACCGGTCCGACGACGGGCCACGTCCAGTTTCCAGCCGCGCCGGCGGCTCGGGCGGCTCCGGCCACGCCCGCGGCTCCGACCCGAGCCGGGCCGGACGCGATCAGCACGATGGCGAGGGGGAGGACGAGCCGCATCCAACGCGGCATCGGATCTCCTTGGATCTTCGGGACGTCGAAGGCTAGCCGGTGGCCGCGCGCGATGCAGTGAGGGGCGTCACACCGGCAAGAGGTTCGTCCCGCTACTCGGTCTCGACGAGCTGGAGGCGGAGCTGGTTGACGGCCTTGGTGTGGATCTGGCACACCCGCGACTCGGTCACGCCCAGGATCTCGCCGATCTCCGCGAGCGTCAGCCCTTCGAAGTAGTAGAGGGTCACCACGATCTTCTCCCGCTCGGACAGGGAGTTGATGGCGGCGGCGAGGAGACCTCGCGTCTCCTGTCCCTCCAACCCCATCGAGACGTCGCTCCCCTTGTCGGCCAGCGTGTCGAGGAGCGACACCTGCTCGCCGCGGTCGCTCCCCACGGACAGGAGCTCGTCCAGGGCCAGGACCGACACGAACGAGATTTGGTTGATCACCTCGTGGAGCTCGGTCAAGGTGACGCCGAGGCGCGCGGCCACCTCTTTCTCGGTTGGCGCGCGCTTCAGCATGGACTCGAGGTCGCTGTAGGTCCGTTCGATCTCTCGGGCCTTGAACCGAACCGAGCGCGGGACCCAGTCCATGGCCCGGAGCTCGTCGATGATAGCCCCCTTGATCCGAGGGATGGCGTACGTCTCGAACTTGTTCCCTCGGGCAGGCTCGAACTTCTCCAGGGCGTCGATCAGCCCGAACATCCCGTAGGAGACCAGGTCGGCCTGCTCGACGCTGGCGGGGAGCCCGGTGGCAACTCTGCTGGCCACGTACTTGACCAGCGGCGCATAGTGGAGGATGAGGCGTTCTCTCGCCTCCGCGGCGTGGCTCCGCTTGAACTCCTGCCATAGGGCGGTGAGCTCGTCGACCGGCTTCGCGGGGGGCGGGGGGGCCACCACGACCGAGCGCCCCACTCCCTTGGCCGGCTTCGTGGCCTTCAGACCCTTGGAGGACTTCGCCCCGTTGGTCGCCTTCCCGTTCGTCGCCTTCGCCGACCGCGCCATCATGCCCTCGGGTGGCTCCGCCGATAGGCCTCGAACAATCGGGCCCGGGATACGTGGGTGTATCGCTGGGTGGTGGCCACGCTGGCGTGACCCAGAAGTTCCTGGACGGCGCGGATGTCTGCTCCTCCCTCCAACAGGTGCGTGGCGAACGAATGCCTGAGCGTGTGCGGCGTCACACGGCGTCCGGACAGCGTCCTGCCCCCATATCGTTGCACAAGCGCGCGGATGTCGCGTTCGCCCAGGGGCTTCCCCTTGCGGTTGAGGAACAGGGCCGACGAACCCGGGGCCGCCACGTGGGACCGCCCCTCCCGGAGGTACGTGCGAAGGGCCTCCACGGCGTAGTCCGAAAGCGGGACCTCACGCTCCTTCGACCCCTTCCCCATCACCACCGCCCGGCCCCGGTCCGTATCGACCCGGTCGAGCGTGAGCGAGCTCACCTCGCCGACCCGGAGCCCGGAGCCGTACATGAGCTCCAGGACGGCCCGATCCCGGAGGGCGAACGCCCGGACCGCCGCGTCGGCCTCCGGCGGAGACTGGGGGGCTTCCATCAGGCCGGCGGCCTCCGAGGGCCGGAGCACCGACGGGAGGCGGTTGACCACCTTCGGCCGGCCGAGCATGGCGGCGGGATCGGCGTCCACGAAGCCTCGCGACGCTGCCCACCGGTAGAAGGTGTGGATGGCGCCGACCCGTCGCGCGATCGACGCCCGTGCGTAGCCCAGGGTCACCTGCTGCGCCAGGAACCGGCGGAGCAACGGGTAGGTCGCCGAGGCCAGCGACCGCCGCTGGCGCGACAAGAACACCGCGAGCTGGCGGAGGTCGCGGCGGTACGCCGTGACGGTGTTCGCCGACAGGTGCCGCTCGAGCGCGAGATGATCGGCGAACCCGTCGATCAGCCCGGCCTCGGGGTGGGGAAGATCCCGCGCTGCCATTCGTCCTTCCGGGTCGATATCTCAGGTGCCCTTGTATCAACGGGCGATGGGGCATTCAAGCTTCCCACGAACTCTGTCGGGCATCTGTCCCCCGAACGGCCGTAGGATGCGATGCGGACGTTCGGGGGACACGACATGGAGCTCAAGGTCATCGTGACGCCGGGCCTGGGTGACAACAGCTACCTCCTCGCATCCGGGGGCGAGGCGGCGTTGATCGATCCCCAGCGGGATGTCGAGCGGATGCTCCGGGCGGCCGCGGCACGAGGCTCGGAGGTCCGCTTGGTCCTGGAGACGCACGTCCACAACGACTACGTCTCCGGCGCCGCCGAGGTGCGCTCCGCCACGGGGGCCGAGATCGCGGGCCCCGCCGGCGCCGGGTACGCCTTCCCGTTCATACCACTGGCCGAGGGCGGGGAGGTCCGCGTGGGCGGGCTCAGGCTGGTGGCGATAGAGACGCCCGGGCACACGCTCGAGCACACGGCCTACGCCCTGTTCGCGGACGAGGCCGAGTCGCCGGCGGCCGTGTTCACGGGGGGGAGCCTCATCGTGGGGAGCGCGGGGCGGACAGACCTGCTCGGCCCGGAGCTCACCGACCGGCTGACCCGGGACCAGTACCGGTCCCTTCGCCGCTTGGTGAGCCTCCCCGACGACACGGAGGTCTTGCCCACGCATGGAGCGGGGAGCTTCTGCGCCACCGTAGCCCCCCAGCAGGATCGAACTTCGACCATCGGCCGCGAGCGGGCCTCCAACCCGACTCTCACCGACATCGACGAGGACGCCTTCGTCCGCGAGCAGCTGTCGGGGCTGCTCGCGTACCCCCGCTACTACGCGCACATGGCCTCGATCAACCGGGCCGGGCCGCGCGTGTTCGGCCAGGTCCCCCTCCCCCGAGCGCTCGTCCCCGATGAGGCCGCCGCGCTCCTGGGCGACGGCGCTTGGATGGTCGACGGGCACGGCGGAGCCGACTTCGCCGACGCCCACGTCCCCGGCTCGCTGAACATCCCCCTGGACGATTCCTTCGGCAGCTACGTGGGGTGGCTCGTCCCGTTCGACGATCCCATCATGCTGGTCCCGCCGGAGCCCGAGCAGGAGTCCGTGGCCGAGGCGGGGGCGCAGCTGTTCCGCATCGGGTACGAGCGCTTCGATGGCTACCTGGCGGGCGGGATCGACGCGTGGCGCGGTACGGGGCGCGACGTGCGGTCCTATCCGGTGGCGACCGTGGACGACGTCGTGGCCGCGGCCCGAAGCGGAGCGGATCGCGTGCTGGACGTCCGGCAGCGCACCGAGTGGGAGACGGGCCACCTGCCCGGGAGCACCCACGTGTTCGTGGCGGACCTCCCGAGCCGGCTCGACGAGTTGCCGCGCCACGGGGAGGTGCTGGCCGCCTGCTCCTCGGGCCACAGGGC
>JBOGVI010000209.1:0-2694 GCA_050692695.1 Actinomycetota bacterium | reverse complement strand
GAAGAAGGGGGCCAAGAAAAAGAAGTAGGGTTAGATCGGGTCGGGGACCGCTGGGATCCCGGCCCCGGCACGGATCGTCAACTCCAGAGCCGCCGAGGGAGCCGCCGGCTCCCTCGGCGGGTGTGTCAGATCGCCTTCACCACCTTACCCCCACGGAGGCAGCGCGTGCAGGCGCGAACCCGGCGGGGACGTCCGTCGACGATGGCCCGCATCGACACCAGATTCGGCAGCCACCGCCGCTTGGTGACGTTATGGGCGTGGCTGATCTGGTTGCCGACGACGGGGCTCTTTCCACAGAAATCGCAACGTTGGGCCATGCTGGGCTCCTCATGGGGATGAAGCCCATCCCGACCCGACGGCGGGCGTGTGACGGCCCGCGAGGGTGGATTCGGGTTGGGCTTGCCTCAGGACACGTGTTGTCTATACCATGAGGGGCGCGGTGACACAACCCCGCTCCTCAGATCACTCCACCCAGCCCTCGCCCGAGCCGCGCCCCGGCGCGCCCGTGGGTCTCGAAGCCCCCCTCCAGTACCTCAAGGGCGTCGGCCCGCACCGGGCGGCGCTGCTCGAGAGGCGCGGACTCGTGACGGTACGGGACGCGCTCAACTTCTTTCCCCGGCAGTACGAGGATCGCCGGGAGTTCGTGCCCTTTCGCAAGCTCCGGATGGGCGATGTCCAGGCGACGACCGGCACCGTCTGGAGCCTGACGCCGCCTCTCCGCGGGCGGCCGAAGATTCCGCTCCGGGTGACCTTCCGCGACGAGTCCGGCTTCCTCCTGGCGCTCTGGTTCAACCAACCCTACCTGGCGCAGGTCTTCAAACGCGGCCAGCGCGTGATCCTGTACGGGAAGGTGCAGTCGGTAGGGAAGGTCCCCGAGATGCTCCAGCCGGAGTTCGAGGTCCTCGAGGACGAAGACGACTCCCTCCACATGGGTCGGATCGTTCCCGTGTATCCGCTGACGGAAGGTCTGACCCAACGGTCGCTTCGTGGTCTCCTCCACCGGGTCGTCGAGCAGTTTGCCGGCCAGGTGCCCGAATCGCTTCCGGACAGTCTGCGGGGACGGCATGGCGTGCCGGGTGTCACCGAGGCCTACCGCCACATCCACTTCCCCGAGTCTCTGGAGGCGGCCGAGGCCGCGCGGCGCCGGTTGGTGTTTGAAGACTTCCTGCTCCTCCAGCTCGGGCTCGCCCTCCGGCGACAGCGTCAGGGTCAACAGCCGGGGCGCGCGATGGCGCCGCCCGGCGTCCTCGTGGCGCGGCTCTCGGCGAGCCTCTCCTTCGAGCTCACCTCGGCGCAGCGCCGGGTGTGGGACGAGATCCGGGCCGATCTCGCTCGGGCGACCCCGATGAACCGGCTTCTCCAGGGCGATGTGGGCTCCGGGAAGACGATCGTCGCCGTGATGGCGCTCCTGACCGCGGTCGAAGCGGGATACCAAGGCGTCCTCATGGTTCCCACGGAGATCCTCGCCGAGCAGCACCTCGTGACCCTGCGGGGGCTCCTCGAGCCGTTGGGAGTGCCGGTCGTGCTGCTCACCTCCGGGTTGAAGGGTCGGGACCGTGATGCGGCGCAGGCGGCCGTCCGGGACGGGACGGCCCCGATCGTGGTAGGGACCCACGCGCTCATCCAGGAGGGTGTCGCGTTCCATCGCCTCGGCCTCTGCGTCGTGGACGAGCAGCATCGGTTCGGCGTGCTCCAGCGAGCCTCCCTCCGGTCCAAGGGCCAGCACCCGGATGTCCTCGTGATGACGGCGACGCCGATCCCCCGGACGCTGGCCCTGACGCTCTACGGCGACCTGGACGTCTCGGTCCTGGACGAGCTGCCCCCCGGGCGGCAAGCGATCCAGACGGTGTGGCGCTCGGAGGCAAAGCGCCCACAGATCTACGAATTCATGCGCCGTGAGCTCGAGCACGGTGGCCAGGCGTACGTCGTCTACCCGCTCGTCGAGGAAACCGAGGCCTCCGACCTCCGAGCGGCGACCGCGATGGCGGGGCGCCTCGCCGGCGACGTGTTCCCCGAGTACCGGGTCGGCCTCGTGCACGGTCGGATGGGCTTCGAGGCGAAGGACGCCGTGATGCGGGCGTTCAAGGCGGGCGAGGTGCGGATCCTGGTGGCGACCACGGTGATCGAGGTCGGCATCGACGTGCCGAATGCGACCGTCATGCTCATCGAGCACGCCGAGCGGTTCGGCCTCGCCCAGCTCCATCAGCTTCGCGGGCGGGTGGGCCGAGGGCGCGCGCGGTCGTACTGCATCCTGCTCGCCTCGGGTCTCTTGTCGGACGAGGCGCAGCGGCGGCTTCAGGCGATGGGCGAGACACAGGACGGCTTCCGCATCGCGGAGGTGGACCTCGAAATCCGAGGCCCCGGCGAGTTCTTCGGGACCCGGCAAGCGGGGCTGCCCGAGTTCCGCGTCGCGAACCTCCTGACGGATGGTCGGCTGCTCGAGGCGGCGCGGCTGGACGCGCTCGCGGTGATCGAACGCGACTCCGGTCTGCGCCTTGCCGAGCATCGCGCGCTCCGCGAGGCCCTGCTCGCGCGGTGGCGCGGGGGACTCGATCTCGCGTCCATCGGATAGCTGCCTGTCCCGAGGAGAGCGCTCGGCTGCTCCTCAGTGCCCGATGCCTGGGAACGCCGTGCCGAGCGGCGGCTTTGCCGCCGCAACTTCTCCTTGGGGCTTGTGAGCGAATCGATCGTGAG
>JBOGVI010000208.1:0-1985 GCA_050692695.1 Actinomycetota bacterium | reverse complement strand
GGGTTCACCCTGATCGAACTGAGGTTCCGGGCCAGGACCCGCAACTCTACCGGCCATTACGTGACCGCTCACGGAGCGGCACGTGCTTCCGCTTCCAGCGTCCACGTCACGGTGTCGTCTCCCAGTTCGGACGGCTGGAGGCCCTAGCTCCAGTCAGCCATCCGGGTCCCTGACCTCGCGGTAGAGAGAGAGGGACGTCCGCTGCCAGACCTCGGCCCGGGACGGAAGCCCTACTGGCGGGCGATGCGCACGTCTGCGACGAATGGGCGGAACGCGCAGGTGCTCGCGCCGTCGCAGGCGATCAGAAGCGCATCCACGGTGGCCCGGCCGGGGTGGTATGGCCCGCCGCTCACGACGAGCGTGAACGGGGTCGGGGCCGTGCCGCACGAGTTGACGGAGTCGTAGCCGTCTCCCTGCCTGCCGCCTCGCCCCCCGCCGCGCTGGTAGAGCGTCACGTGTATCTCGGCGAACGTCGCCGGGAAGTTGCAGGTCATCATGCCCTCGACCTGGACCTGTCTCGAGTCGAGCACCGTCGCGGACGTGATGGTCGCATCCACGGAGGCCTCTTCGGCCGAGGCTTCACCCGCGGCCACAACGCCGAGGCCCACCAACAGGACCCTGAGCACTATCCACTTCTTCGGCATCATGCTCGGACCTCCTTCGACTAATAGGGTCGGCGCTGTAGGCCGTCCGGAGCATCCCCCTGCGGAGTGATTTGGCTCCTCACCCGATTGACCCCGTCTCGCTTCCCCGAACGGCTGGGAGCGTGGGGGGCGACTCGTGGAACGGGCTAGGTCCTCGGGACCGGACGACGATCTGGCGGCAGGGGTCGAACGCAACGAGCCCCGAGAGCCAGGGTGAGAGGCCGAGTTGGAAGCCCGGACCGCGCCCTTCAATAACGAGCCGAACCCCGACCCGCCTCAGCGTGAGCTCCCCGGGTGCGCGGGCGGCCTTCCTAGGTCGATCGGTGGACCGGCCTCAGCCCATCGGCCTCGGCCGCTGCGGGGTGAGCGGCGCCGCCGGTGGGACAAAAGGTGTCCCGCGCCGCTCAAGAAGCGCCGGTGCTCGTTCGATAACCACTACGGTGGTCATGAGACGTCCCGGCTGGCTGGCTCGTGTTCGCGTTCGCGCCCATTCGGACGAACGCGGGTTCACGTTGCTCGAGACGGTCATCGCCGTCACGGTGGTGTTCGGCTCGTTGCTCATGCTCGCCTACACGGCCACGATCGGGTTCACCTATGCCAGCCTGGCCAGGGAGCGCCAGAGCGCCACCGGCCTGGCCAACCAGGTCATGGAGCAAGTTCGGGGCCTTGCCACCGACAGGTTCGTGAAGGGCCTTTCCTCCTCGGACCTGGCGGGCGATCCCAACATCGTGCTCTGCGGGACCGACTACCACTTCAAGACCTGCTCGGGCGACCACATCGTGCATACGCCGGGGCTGCCGACCGCCGTCCCCCTCGTGCCCCACCGGGGGGCGGTCTCCGATGGCTTCCCCACCGCCTTCGACTGGGCCGTGTACGTGACCAACAACGATCCCGCGCTCGAGCCCTACGTCGTCACGGTCATCGTGAGCTGGACCGGCGGGCGGACCGCGGGGGCGCACTACGTCCAGAGCCAGAGCATGGTCTTCGATCCCAAGGGATGCCTCGCCGATACCGTGCACCCGTTCCCCGGCCCGTGTCAGCCGATCTTCGTCACGGACGCCACCCGCGATTCTGGCCGGATCACGATCACCGGCACCATCACCGGCCTGGGCACCTTCAAACGCGCCGCTCTGGTGGGAGGGGGCGCGCGATCCGAGATCCAGAGCGAACAGGTCTCGCTGGTCCAAGGGACGGCCTCCTTGCCCGGCGCCGAGCTCGTCCTCGACTCCGGGACGCAGACAGTGGGGCTCAACGCGGCCAACACCTCGGCCGACGGCAACCCGACGACCGTGGCCGGCACCTACTCCTCGAGCACCCTGAGCCCCGCGACAGGCGGCAGCA
>JBOGVI010000207.1:0-14653 GCA_050692695.1 Actinomycetota bacterium | reverse complement strand
TCGAGCCGACGAACTGGGTCACGTCCATCGACGGCTCCCGCACCACCGGGGCCTGCGAGATCCCGTACTCCTGGAGGACGTCGATGGCCTGGCGCACCTTGTCGTGGGCGTTGACGGTGACGAGCGGCGGGATCTCACCGTGCTTGACCGATACGACCTCCTCGACCCGCGCCACTTCGGGCCTCTCGAGCATCCCGTACTGGAGGAGCCAGGAGTCTGAGTAGAGCTTCGATAGGTAGTTGCGGCCGGTATCGGGCAGGATCACCACGATCAGGGTGGACTCGTCAAGCTCCCCGGCCACCTCCAGGGCCGCGAACACCGCCGTCCCGCACGAGCCGCCGCCCAGGATGCCCTCTTGACGAGTGATGGCCCTGGCCGTCCGGAACGAGTCCGCGTCCGACACCTTCACCCACCGGTCCACCAGCGACGGGTCGAGCGTCGCCGGCCAAAAGTCCTCGCCGATCCCCTCCACGAGGTACGGGCGGGGCTGGTCGCCCGAGAAGAGGGATCCCTCGGGGTCGGCGCCTACGACCATGAGGCCCGGCTTCCGCTCCTTCAAGTAGCGCGCCGTCCCGGTGATGGTGCCACCGGTCCCCACGCCGGCGACGAGCACGTCGATCCGGCCCTCGGTCTGCTCCCAGATCTCGGGCCCGGTGGTCTCGTAGTGCGCCTTGGGGTTCTCCTGGTTGAAGTATTGGTTGGGCTGGAACGCGCCGGGGATCTCCTCGGTGAGCCGGTCGGCCACCCGGTAGTAGGACTCCGGCGACTCCGGCGCGACCGCCGTCGGCGTGATCACCACCTCCGCGCCGTACGCCCGGAGCAGCGCCACCTTCTCCTGGCTCATCTTGTCCGGCATCACGAAGATGCACTTGTAGTCCTTGATGGCCGCGGCGATGGCCAGGCCGTGGCCGGTGTTCCCGGAGGTGGGCTCGACGATGGTGCCGCCCGGCCCGAGGCGGCCCGCCCGCTCGGCGGCCTCGATCATGCGCAGCCCGATCCGGTCCTTCACGCTGCCCCCGGGGTTCAGCATCTCCAGCTTGGCCAGGACGGTGGGGCGCACCCCGCGGGTGACCTTCGTGAGCCGGACCAGCGGGGTATCGCCCACGGCGTCCAAGAAGGAATCGAAGACCCGCACGCGCCCACCCCCTGTTCCGGTGATCCGGACCCCTATTGTGCTTTACTCGCGCCGCTGCGTCCCGAAGATGGAGAAGTGGCTCTCGCCGAGGCTGGCCAGTGACCGACGAATCCGAGCCCTCCGCCGATCAGTCGGTGCTCGTCGTCGAGGACGACGAGTTCATCGCCCGTCTCCTTCAGGCCGAGCTCACGCGGTCCGGGTACGACGTCCGGATGGCCTCCGACGGCGTCCAGGCCCTGGACCTGGCGTTCGAACGATGCCCCGACCTGGTGCTGGCCGACGTGATGATGCCCCACATGGACGGCTTGGAGCTGACCAGGCGGCTCCGTGAGGACCCCCGGACCGAGGCGGCCAGCATCATCATGCTCACCGCCCGGGGGCTCTCCATGGACAAGCTGGAGGCGTTCACAGCCGGAGCCGACGACTACATCGTCAAGCCCTTCGACCACGACGAGCTGCTGGCCCGGATCCGGGGCGTGCTCCGCCGGACGGAGTACATGCGCTCGCAGTCCCCGCTCACCGGGCTTCCAGGAAACGTCCGGATCGAGGACGAGATCGACGCCCGGATCGCCCGGGCCGACGAGTTCGCCCTGATGTACCTGGACCTCGACAACTTCAAGGCGTACAGCGACCGATACGGGTTCGTCCGGGGCGACGATGCGCTCCGGGCGACGGGGCGCCTGGTCCGGGACGCGGCGAAGGACGTGGGCGGCCCGGCCACGTTCGTGGGGCACATCGGTGGCGACGACTTCGTGGTGGTCACCGCTCCGGAGCTCGCCGCGCCGATTGCCGGGGAGGTCATCCGGAGGTTCGACGTCCTCGCGCCCAGCCTGTACGACTCCGAGGACGCGGCCCGGGGCTACGTCGAGGCGGAGGACCGCCAGGGGAACAGGCAGCGCTTCCCGCTGCTTTCCGTCTCGATCGGGATCGCCACCACGAACGCCCGATCGTTCGCGCACCGGGCGGAGGTCGTCCAGATCGCAACGGAGCTCAAGAACTACGCCAAACGGGCCACCGAATCGTCCTACGAGATCGACCGCCGGGCCTCCGGGTGACCCTGGGCTTTACCCGGCTCGCTCTCGTGCCGATGGGCATCGGGTGGAGACCGAGACACGGACGGCCGTCCCCGTTCGTCCCAGCGGCGCCCCCGATGCGCCGTCGGGCGAGAAGATCCTGGTGGTCGACGACGATCCGTTCATCGCCCGGCTCCTCGAGATCGAGCTCTGTGCGGCGGGATACACCGTTCGGACCGCCTCCGACGGCGAGCGGGCCCTGGAGGTCGTGGAGGAGGCCTGCCCGGACCTGGTCCTAGCGGACGTGATGATGCCGAACATGGACGGTTTCGAGCTCACCCGTCACCTCCGGCAGGACAGCCGGACCGCCAGCGTGAGCGTGATCCTGCTCACGGCGCGAGGGCTCTCCGCGGACAAGCTGGAGGGCTTCTCGGTGGGAGCCGACGACTACATCGTCAAGCCCTTCGACACCCCCGAGCTGTTGGCCCGGATCCGGGGCGCCCTTCGTCGGGCCAGGGAGATGCGCGCACAGTCGCCGCTTACCGGGTTGCCCGGCAACGTTCGCATCGAGGAGGAGACCGAGAAGCGGGTGGCGTCCGAAGACCTGTTCGCCATTCTGTACGCGGATCTCGACCACTTCAAGGCCTACAACGACCACTACGGCTTTACTCGCGGCGACGAAGCGATCCAGCACAGCGCTCGGCTGATCCAGGACGTGGCTCTGGCCGTCGGGGGGATCGACATCTTCGTCGGCCACGTCGGGGGCGATGACTTCGTGGTGCTGTGCCACGCGGACCACGCCGCCTCGATCGCCGAGCGGATCGTGGAGCGGTTCGAGGTCGACGCACCGGATCTCTATGACGCCGAAGACCGCGCCCGGGGCTACATCGAGGTGGTCAACCGCCGGGGGGAGACCCAGCGGTTCCCGTTCCTGTCCATCTCGGTCGGCATCGCCACCACGGCGCACCGGAAGTTCAGCCACTATGCGCAGGCCGTGGCCGTCGCCACCGAGATGAAGACCTTCACAAAGGGCACGCCTGGCTCGTCCTGGGCGGTGGACCGCCGCACGAGCTAGGAGCCACTCCCGGCGCGGCGAACCGGTCCGCTAGGGAGAGGCCGGGAAGGCCAGGACGAACGTGCTGCCCCCGCCGCTCCTCGAGAAGACGCCGACCCGGCCGCCGTGGGCCCCCATGATCAGTCGGACCAGGTACAGCCCGATGCCCAGGCCCTCGTGACTCCGCGTGGTGCTGCCGTCCCCCTGGGTGAAGGCCTGGAAGATGACCTCGCGTTCTTCGGGCGGGACCCCAGGCCCCCGGTCGGAGACGGCGATCTCGACCTCGGACTCCTTCGCCTCGACCTCCACATCGACCGGCTCGGTGTCCGGGGAAAGGGCTAGCGCGTTCTCCAGGACCACGACGACCGCCCGGACCGCGAGGTCGAGGTTCGCCCACAAGTGCCAGGCCATGTCCCCGCCGTGTGGGAGCCGGATCCGGTCCTCGTACCGAGGGAACTCGGAGGCCGCTCGTTCCAGCAACTCACCCACGGACACCGGCTGGGTTGGTACCTCCACCCCCACTCGGTCCAGGCGGGCGGCGGCGCCCAGGTTCCCGACGGTCCGCTTGATCCGCGAGCTGGCCCTGGTGACCCCGTCGGCGAGATCCCGGAACTCTTCGGGCTTGAGGTCGGCGCCGTGCTCGGCGACGGTGAGAGCGAACCCCTGGATCATGGTGATGGGCGTGAACAGCTCGTGCGAGAGGATCTGGATCAGCTCGCTCTTCGTCCGGTCCAACTCTTGGAACTCATGCGTGAGGGTCTCCGACCGCTCGAGCAGCGAGGCGAGCTCGCGGATCACGTCGGCCGTGACCTCCACCGAGAGGCTTCCCTGGCCCACGATGGAGCGACGGATCGTGTACAGGATCTCGTCGGCCGACGTGCCCTTCACGATGTAGCCGACCACCCCCGCCCGGAGCATCTCCAGGACCGTGCGGCGATCGTTGTACGCGGACAGGGCCACCACATGGGTTTGGGATGACTCCCTGCGGATCCCCCGCGCGGCCCGCGCCCCCCCGCCGCCCGGCATCTTCACGTCGACCAGCGCGACGTCTGGTCGCTCCGACTTGGCCATCTCGATGGCTTGGTCCGCGTCGCAGGCCGTCCCCACGACGTCCATGCCTGGGTCGGAGGACACGAGTTCGGCCAAGGCCTCCCTGACGGCCGCCTCGTCCTCCGCGATCAGGACCCTGATGCGATCCATGGTTGCTCGGAAGCTAAATCGGCGGAGGGCTGGACTCGCTTGAGGGCGTCGCCCGAGCGCGCCCCGCTCGGTACGGGATGGGGGCCGGGCGGGCCAGGAAGAACCCCTGGCCGTACCGCACGCCGAGCCGGAGGAGGGTGTCCAACTCGGCCTCGGTCTCGATGCCCTCGGCCACGATCTCCATCCCCATGGCCTCGGCGAAGGAGATGAGGGCCGCCGCCAGAGCCCGCTGGCCGCGCTGCTGGTCGATCCGGTGCGTGAGGCTGATGTCGAGCTTGATGATATCGGGCGACAGGCGGAGCGTGTGCTGCAGGCTGGCGAAGCCGGCCCCCGCGTCGTCGATGGCGATCCGCCCCCCCCGGCTCCGCAGGCGGTCCAGGGCCGGGATCAAGTCGTCGTAGTCCTCCACCTGCTCGTGCTCCGTGATCTCCACGACGAGCCGGTCCACCGGCGTGGCGTGGATCGCCTCGATCAATTCGGCCGACATCGCCGTCCGGTGCGACACGTTCAGCGAGAGGTAGGCATCGTCGGGGATGCGAACGAGGTCGGGGAGGGCCAGGCGGATCGCCACGAGCTCGAGGTCCAGCTTCAGCGCGATCTCCCCTGCCTCGGCGAACCAGTCATCGGGGGGGCGGTCCGGCGGCAGGGCGAACCGAGCCAGGGCCTCGTGGCCGACCACGGTGCGCCGGCCGAGGTCGAAGATGGGCTGATAAACGACGGAGAGCCCCGAGCCCCCGATGGCCCTTCGGATGCGGGCGGTCTTTTCGCGAACCTGCGACGCGCCCATCCTCTCCCGTTGGAGCCGCGTGGCGAGCTCGCGGACCACGCCGGCCATGACCTCCGACGACACGCTGGTCTGGCCGCGGCCTGCTCGTTCGATGGCCACCACGATCTCCTCGGCCGCCACGCCCTTCACCAGGTAACCGATGGCGCCGGCGCCGAGCATCTGGAGCACCGTCCCTCGGTCCTGATACGCGGACAGCGCGAGGACCCGGGTCTCCGGCGAGCGACGAAGGATGCCCCGGGCGGCCCGGAGCCCGCCGCCCCCCGGCATCCGGACGTCGAGAAGGGCCACGTCGGGACGGTTCGCTCCGGCCAGCTCGACGGCCTCGCCGGCGTCGCGTGCTGTCCCCACGAGCTCCAGGGAGTCCTCGGACGCGATGAGGTCGGCGAGCGCGGCGCGGATCTGGGCCTCGTCGTCGGCGATCAGGACGCGGATGGTCTCTCGCATTCGGTCGGCACGGTATCCGGCAGTTGCCTCGCCTTCAATGACCCGAACGGTGTTTCGGGCGAGGGGCTGAGGCGGCCGACCGGCGAGCAGGCGCGGGCGCCATGGCTATCATCCCGGCAGCGAGGCAAGGAGGCGAGGGCGATGGTCGCTCGTGAGGTGAGGGCCCCCCGGGGAACGGAGCTCACGTGCAAGGCGTGGCCCCAGGAGGCGGCCCTGCGCATGCTCATGAACAACCTCGACCCCGACGTGGCGGAGCGTCCACAGGACCTCGTGGTGTACGGGGGAACGGGGAAGGCCGCCCGCAACTGGGAGTGCTTCGATGCCATCGTTCGCGCCCTCCGTGACCTGGAGAGCGACGAGACGCTGCTCGTCCAATCGGGCAAGCCGGTCGGCGTGTTCAGAACGCATGCCATGGCCCCCCGGGTGCTCATCTCGAACGCGATGCTGGTGCCGAAGTGGGCCGACTGGGAGACGTTCCGCGAGCTTGAGCACGCCGGGCTCACTATGTACGGGCAGATGACCGCGGGATCGTGGATCTACATCGGAACCCAGGGCATCCTCCAGGGCACGTTCGAGACGCTCGCCGAGGCGGCCGCGCAACGGTTCGGGGGGACGCTGAAGGGCACCGTCACGCTGACCGGTGGCCTCGGCGGGATGGGCGGCGCCCAGCCCCTCGCGGTGACGATGAACGAGGGCGTCGCCCTGTGCGTGGAGGTCGACCCTTCAAGAATCGAGCGACGCATCAAGACGCGATACCTGGACCGGGAGACCGACGACGTGGACCAAGCCCTCGCGTGGGCGGAGGAAGCGCGAGCCGCCGGCGAGGCAGCCTCGATCGGACTGCTCGGCAACTGTGCCGAGGTCGTGCCAGAGCTGCTCCGGCGGGGCTTCGCACCGGACATCGTCACCGACCAGACCTCCGCCCACGACCCGGTGGGCGGCTACATCCCTGCCGGGCTCTCATTGGTGGAGGCGGCGACGATCCGCGAGTCCGACCCCGACGAGTATCAGAAGCGCGCGCACGAATCGATGGCCCGCCACTGCGCGGCCATGGTGGGGTTCCTCGACAGGGGTGCGGTGGTGTTCGACTACGGGAACAACCTCCGGGCCGGAGCGAGGATCGGCGGGTTCGACCGGGCGTTCGACTACCCCGGGTTCGTGCCGGCGTTCGTCCGCCCGATGTTCTGCGAGGGCAAGGGCCCGTTCCGATGGGCCGCGCTATCCGGCGACCCGGAGGACATCTCCAAGACCGACCGCGCGGTGGCCGAGCTGTTCCCGCACAACGAGCGCCTCCACCGATGGCTGCGGATGGCCGAGGACCGCGTGACCTACCAGGGTCTGCCGGCGCGGATCTGCTGGCTGGGGTACGGCGAGCGCGCCGCGGCGGGACTTCGGTTCAACGAGATGGTGGCGAAAGGGGAGCTGTCGGCGCCGATCGTGATCGGGCGCGACCACCTCGACTCGGGCAGCGTGGCGAGCCCGTACCGCGAGACAGAGGCGATGAAGGACGGCTCGGACGCCATCGCCGACTGGCCCATTCTGAACGCCCTGGTCAACACGGCCGCCGGAGCCCACTGGGTGAGCGTCCACCACGGCGGCGGCGTGGGCATCGGGTTCTCGATCCACGCCGGCATGGTCGTGGTGGCCGACGGAACCGACGAGGCGGGGGAGCGGCTGGAGAGGGTCCTGACCACGGACCCGGGGACCGGCGTGATCCGCCACGCCGATGCCGGCTACGAAGAGGCCTTGGAGGTCGCCAGGGAGCGAGGGGTCCGCCTCCCCTGGTTGGAGTGAGGTTGAATCAGCGGCCTGCTTCGGCTCTCTCCGAGGCGACGCGCTTGGTGAGTTCGCCGATGATGATGGCGCGTGCAGGCTCGCCAGACTCGTCGACCTTGAGTCCGAGCGCCGAGCCGATCCGTTGATAAAGGCCGTCTCCGGCGCGGTATCGCCGTGATCTGGCCCTACCTTCAGGCCGGAGAAGACCGGCCGCGACGGCCGCAGCGAGATCGTTCGTCGCTGTGGCCGGACTGACGTCTGCCAGCGGACGGTAATAGCGAGGGGTCACGTCCCTCCCGAAGAACGCGTCCCATGCCGCATTCGCCACACGCGAATCGAGCCCGGCCGTGCGGACTGCCTCTTCGACCGCGGTCCAGATCCTCTGCTGAACCCGCTCTCTCAGATCGAGGGCGCGCACCTGGTGAAGCTGAGCCTCCATGTGTGCTCGGATGAACGGGGTGACCTCAGCAGCGGGCTCGAAGGTATCCCCGAGGCAGCCGAACGCGGCGTAGTAATCGAACAGGTGGCGCCCCCACCATTCTTCGAGCGAGGTGAACTCGCGGAGCTTGAAGCCGCCCCGATACATCGCCAGGGAGGCGACCACCCGGGAAGCCCGTCCGTTCCCGTCCCGGAACGGGTGGATGGCAGCCACCGCCACATGGATCCAGGCAGCGGCGATGGCGGGATGCTCCCGCCCAACCTGCATGGCAAAACACGCACTGTCCACGAGCTCGGGTACCTCTTGCGCCGGAGGTGGCTGGAACACGAGTTCGCCTGTCCGGTTGTCCACGACGTATGCCGGACCCATCCGGAATCGTCCTGCGCCCGCTCCCCAATTGCCTGCAAGGATCCGGTCGTGGAGGCCGACAAGGAGTTCGCGGTCCCACGTGAAGGCCGAGTCGTCTGCGCGTCGTAGAACGAAGCTCATGGCGTCCTGGTAACCACGGACGAGGGCGGCGTCCGCTTCGCTCGTTTCAGGGGGGACCTCTCCAGCCAGGATCCGCCGGACCTCATCGACCGTGACCGGGACCCCCTCCATGGAGGTGGAGGCCGCGATGGCCTCTGCTTCCAGGTCGCGCCGCAGGCGGCCCGCCCAGGCACGCGGAAGGGGACCTCGGTAGTCGAGCCGGGTCTTCCAACGGTCCAGCTCGTCCGCCAGGTCGAGGACCGTCGTGGGGTCGTACGGGAGCATGAGGGGATTGTAGCACAAATCGCCTAGGATATAAGGTGATTAGCGGCTTACTCCCCTAATCTCCTAAGGAATTGATTGGGTATTCGCCTAGCCGGGTCAGCATCGGCACCCGGAGCGGTGCTCGGTAACCGGACGCCGATGTCCGGAGCTCGGTCGGCAGCGCCTTCCGCCATGAACGAAGCCGTCGGGTTGTGCCCCCGCGGCCCTGGCCGTAGCGTTGCCGCCGTGCCGGTCCTGGTTGGGGAAACCCTCTCGCTCGAGGACGTCGTGGCGGTTGGTCGCGGCGCGGCGGTCGAGCTCTCCGCGCGGGCGGCGGAGCGGATGCGGGCCGCTCGCGCCGTGATCGAGGCCAAGGTCGCGGCGAACGAGACCGTCTACGGCGTCACGACCGGGTTCGGCAGCCTGGCCAACGTGCGGATCGCCCCGGAGCAGGTGGAAGCGCTGCAGCACGGCATCGTCCGCTCCCACGCCACATCCGTGGGCCGGCCGCTCTCCCGCGAGGAGGCCCGCGCGATGCTGCTGCTCCGGGCCCACGTCCTGGCCCTCGGCCACTCTGGGGTTCGGGTGGAGATCGTGGAGCGGATGGTGGACATGCTGAACCGCGACCTCGTCCCGGTGGTGCCGGAGCAGGGGTCACTCGGCGCCTCGGGGGACCTGGCCCCGTTGGCGAACCTGGCGCTCCCGCTGATCGGCCGGGGGGAGATCCTCGGGGAAGGGCGAGGCGTGCCGGCGGCTGAAGCCCTCGCGGCGGAAGGGTTCGAGCCTTTGGTCCTCCGGGCGAAAGAGGGACTGGCGCTCGTGAACGGGACCCAGGGGATGGTGGCCGTGGGCATCCTGGCCGCCGACCGGGTGGCGAACCTCGTGAAGGCAGCGGACGTCGCGGCGGCCATGACCATCGAGGCGGCGCTCGGCACCGACTCGCCCTTCGATGCGCGGCTCCAGGACCTCCGACCCCACGCCGGCCAGGCCGCCTCGGCCTCGAACCTCCGGCGACTCCTCGCCGGGAGCGAGATCACGGCGTCCCACCGCACGAGCGAGCACCTGGTGCAGGACGCGTATTCGCTCCGGTGCGCCCCGCAGATCCACGGAGCCACCCGCGAGGTCCTCCGTTTCGTTCGGGGGGTGCTGCAGGTGGAGGCCGGGTCGGTCTCGGACAACCCCATCGTGCTCCCCGAGAGCGGGGAGGTTCTGTCCGGCGGGAACTTCCACGGCCAGCCCGTCGCAGCGGTGCTCGACGCACTGGCCCTGGCCACGGTGCCGCTCGCGAGCGTCTCTGAGCGGCGGCTTTACCGGTTGCTGGACGAGGACACGAACAACGGGCTCCCGGCGTTCCTGGTGTCTGGCAGCGGCCTGAACTCCGGGTTCATGCTGGCCCAGTACACGGCGGCGTCCCTGGTCTCCGAGTCGAAATCGCTGGCCCACCCGGCCTCGGTCGACTCCATCCCGTCCTCGGCCGGACAGGAGGACCACGTGAGCATGGGGATGACGTCAGCCCGTCACGCCCGGGACGTCGTCGCCAATGCCGAGCTCGTGGTGGCGGTGGAGGCGATGGCCGCGGCGCAAGGGCTGGACCTGCGGGCCCCGCTCGCGCCCGCACCCGGCACGCGGGCCGCGCGCGATGCGATCCGTGAAGCCGTCCCGTTCCTCCAAACCGATCGGGAGCTCGGCCCCGACATCTCCGCCGCAACCGATCAGGTTCGAAGTGGGGCGCTGGTGACGGCGGTCGAAACGGCGATGGGCGAGCTCGGCTAGGAGCCGCGCCGCCCGGCTAGTGGTAGACGATGACCCGGGTGCCGTACTCGGCCAGCCCGTAGATCCACTTCGCGTTCCAGTACGGGACGCGCACGCAGCCGTGGCTCGCCGGATACGTGGGAACCTCCGTCCAGCCGTGGATGGCCCGGTACCCGTCGAAGTAGCTCGGGTAGTACAGGCGGTTGGGGCTGTACCCGGCGATCTTCCGGTGCACGCGGAACCATCCGTCGCGGGTCGGCGTGCTCGCTTTGCCCGTGGACACGTGCATGATGTTCGTGATGTCGCCGTCGTCCACCGTGTAGACGACCTGCCGGGTCTGGTCGATCTCGATGTGGAAGCCGTCCGCGCCCGACTTGGGCCGAGGACGGATCGGATCGGCGAGCGCGCGCCATACGCCGGCATCGACGCCGAACACGCGCGGCATCCGCTGCACTTTCCGGAACGCCAGGACCGCGTCGCCCGTGCGGAAGTCGTACCGCCCGTCCACCCCGGCCAGTCGGTAGTTCAGGTCCACCAGGCGCCGTTCGAGGAGATCGACGTAGATGCCGCTCGATCCGATCCCGAGCGAGGGGAGCGAGATCGATCGGGGGCCGTCGATGGCCGTTCCCTTCAGATGGTCGGCGTCGACGAACGCCGCTCGGACGCGGTACGTGCCGGGCTTCTCGATGCGGAACACCGCGTCGAACCCGCCCGCGGCCCCTGTGGTGGGGCGGCGGGTAGCAACCGTCTTCCCGTCCCTGGTCAACTTGACCTGGACCGTGCCGCCCGGGTGGGCGGGCGTCACGGTACCGTGGACCGCGGCACGGTCGAACAAGCGCACCGCCCCCACGCGGACCGTGACGATGGCCTGGACCCCGATGCTCACCTCGGAGCTGGTCGCCGGGTGCCACACGGCATGCACGGTGACGCTTGCCTCCGGCATGAGTGTGGCGGAGAAGCCGCCGGCGGCCCCCGTGGTGGTCTGCGCGAGCACGGTACCGGCGGCATCGACGATGTCGATGGTCTGGCCGCCCGTGGGGGGCGAGGTCTGGCCGCTCAGCTCGACGGACTCCCCGTAGGCGAGCGTCGTGGCTGAGGCGGTGAGGGTGACGGAGTCGACCCCCAGTGCCGGGGTGGCTGCCCCTGCCACCAACGCCAGCGCGACGCCGGTCGCCATGAGGAGCCGCTTCATCGGCCTCCCACCCTCCTTCCGCCGGCGTAGGCATGGAGCACGGGGTTGTGCGCCGGCCGGTACGGGACCTGCCGGAACGCGTCGCCCTCCAGGACCAGGAGATCGGCCCGCTTGCCCACTTCCAAGGTGCCACTACGGTCGGCCATCCCCAGCACGCCCGCCGGATTGAGGGTCGAGGCGGTGAGGGCCTCGAGCGGGGCCAGCCGGTACAGGGAGCACGCCGTCGACACCACCTCCGTCATGGACAGGACGGGCGACGTCCCAGGGTTGAAGTCGGTGGCGATGGCCACGGCGACCCCCGCCTCGACCAGCGTCCGGACCGGCGGGGGCGTGGCGTGCATGAAGAACGTCGAGGCCGGCAGGAGCACCCCGACCGTCCCGCCCTCCCCGAGCGCGCGGATGCCTTCGTTGCTCACGTTGTTCAGGTGGTCGGCGCTTCGGGCCCCCAGCTTTACCGCGAACTCCGAGGCGCCCGATGGCCCCAGCTGGTCGGCGTGGCAGCGGACCGGAAGCCCTGCGGCCGCCGCCGCCTCCCCCACGACCGCCAGGTCGCGGAGGGTGAACGCGATGTCCTCGACGTAGACGTCCACGGCGTCGGCCAGCCCCTCGGCGGCGGCCACCGGGATCAGCTCCTCGCAGGCGGCTCGCACCCAGCCGTCCCGCTCCATCCCCTCGGGGACGGCGTGGCAGGCGAGGAGGGTCACCGTGCAGGCCTGGGGAGCCTCCTCGGCCAGCCTCCGGGCCAGCCGGGCCTGACGCAACTCGGCCTCCACGGACAGCCCGTACCCCGTCTTAAGCTCCAGGGCGGTCGTCCCGTGGTCGGCCATCTCCTGGAGCAGCGGCCGGCAGAACGCCAGCACCTCGTCGTCCGACGTGTTGGCCAGCAGGCGTGCGCTTCGGTAGATACCGCCCTCGCCGTGGAGGTCGCGGTAGGTCCTGCCGGCCAGGCGGAGCTCGAACTCGTCGGCCCGCCACCCCACGAACGGCAGGTGAGTGTGGCAGTCCACGAACCCCGGTGCGATCGTCGTGCCGGTGAACACCTCCGGGTCGGCTACCGGGATCCCGTCGGCCGGGCCGACGTAGGTGATGACCCCCCCCTCCCAGGCGATCCCCGCATCCTCGATCACCGATGGGCTTCGCAGTGCGCCACCGCGCGCCGGCACCGCGCCGGTCGCCGTGACGAGCGAGGTGGCGACGATCGCGCCGGTGGTGGTGTCGGCCATCGCGGGTATCGAAGAGGATGGCGGGACCGGGCGCAAGCGGACCCCGATCCGACGCGTGGAGTGTCCGGCCGTCCGGGTTGGACCGCGAGGCGTCCGCCGCCGCCCGGCCCGTAGACTGCCCGTTCGTGAGCGACGGCCGAGACCCGGGGTTCCGGGACATCCTCCGGATCCCGGAGATCCGGGCCGCCATGATCGGCACGTTCGTGTTGATGCTCGGCTTCGGGATCCTCTCGCCGGTGCTCCCGAACTACGCCCGGTCCTTCGGCGTCGGCTATGACGCCGTGGGGATCCTGGTGGCGTCGTTTTCGCTCACGCGGCTGGCGTTCGATCCGGTAGTAGGGCGGTTCATCGACCGGTTCGGGGAGCGCGCCATGGCCACCGCCGGTGCGGTGGTGGTGGGGGCGACCTCCGGCCTGGCCGCCCTGGCCCCCACGTTCCCCCTCCTGGTGGTGTTCCGCGCCGCGGGCGGTGCGGGCTCGGCGCTGTTCTTCGCCGCCCTCCTCTCGTTCCTGCTGCGGACCATCCCCCCCGACCGTGTGGGGCGCGTGATGAGCGTGTACTACGCGTCGTTCAACGTCGGGATCATCGCCGGGCAGCCCCTGGGGGGTTTGGTCGCGAACTGGTTCGGCCTTGCCAGTCCGCTGTGGGTCTACGCCGGATCGTGCTTCGTGTCGGCCTGGCTGTTCTACCGGGCCATCCGGAACCCAGAGCGCCCCGCGAACGAGGTCCGCCGGGGCGGTCTCCGCCGCCTGCCGTGGAGACGACCCTTCGTGACGGTCCTGACGGTGAACGGCGCGTACCTGTTCATGATCGGAGCGGTCTTCTCCACCCTCATCCCGCTGTTCGGGAGGGAGGATGAGGGTGTAGGGCTGTCGCTGTCGGGTGTAGGGCTCGGCCTGGCCATCGCCACGGCAACGGAGTTCGCCGTCCTGTTCCCGGCCGGCAAGGCCACGGACCGCCGCGGGCGGAAGGCTGTGCTGGTACCGGCCTTCGCCGGGCTCGCGGCGATCACGGCGGTCCTCGGGCTGGCGAACAATGCGGTGTCGTTCATGGTGGCCATGGGGGTCCTCGGGGTGGTGAGCGGATATGCGGGCGTCCCACCCGCGGCCATGCTCCAGGACCTCACGCCCGAGGGACTGTCCGGGTCGGCCGTGGCGGCCTTCCGGTTCGTGGGAGACCTGGGGTTCGTCCTGGGGCCGCTCGCGGCGGGGTGGACGGCGAGTGCGTTCGGCTTCGGGACCGCCTTCCTCGTGTGCGCGATCCCACCGGCCGTCGCCCTCGGCCTCCTCCTGTCGATCCCCGAGACGATGCCCGCGCTGCCACGGACCGGCGAAGCCCCGGGCTTGTAGGGCGGTCGAGATGGTTGCATGGCTCCGAACGCGGACCTGAGGAGGCTCCGGTGAGGATCTCGGCCGACACCGTTCTCCCCGTCTCCCCGGAAGAGGTCTGGGGGAAGCTCCTGGCATGGGAGGACCAAGCGGCGTGGATGAGGGACGCCGATTCCGTCCGGGTCCTGACCTCCCATCGCGAGGGGGTCGGCGTGGTCGTGGCGGTCAAGACCCGCGTACTGAACGTGCCGGTGTTCACCGAACGCCTGGAGGTGACGCTGTGGGAGCCGCCCCGGCGGCTGGTGATGGCGCACCTCGGCTTCGTCCGTGGCGTGGGCGAGTGGGCGTTGGATCGCGTCGACGGCGGAACCCGGCTCACGTGGACAGAGCACCTCAGGCTCCCGGTGCCGTTGATAGGCGAGCTCGCGCTGCTCGCGTACCGGCCGTTCATGGGCCGGCTGATGCGCGGTTCACTCACCAACCTTCGAGCCCTCCTAGCGCGCGAACGGCCGTAGCGGGCGGCCGTACACTGGAGCGGAAGCAGGGGAGCCCGGTGGGACCGGGCTGAGAGGCCGGCT
>JBOGVI010000206.1:0-2775 GCA_050692695.1 Actinomycetota bacterium | reverse complement strand
CGAAAGCGGAATCCTCCGGGTGACCGACGCGGCCAGGACAGTGGCCGACCTGTTCCATCACCCGCCGAAGCAGGCCGAGTGGCGGCCGGTGCTCACGGGCGTGTCGCGGCTGGCGTTCGCGACGCTGGCGCCCGAGCTCCGCGAGATGTACGGCGTGACAGCCGGTCCGGCGAAACGGGTGGCGATGAGCACGACGTTCGCCGGGGCCAGGCTCCTTCGGCCCTTGCTGCCTGCGAAGTACCGATACATCGCCCCGTACCAGGAGTGGCTGGGGCGGCAGCGGAGCCGGGCCCAGGCCTGAATAGACTCTGGCCGTGGGCAGCATCGACGGCGTGGGTAGCATCGACGGCGTCCTGTTGGACATCGATGGCGTCCTTGCCGTTTCGTGGGAGGCCATCCCCGGGTCCGCGGAAACGGTGGAGTGGCTCCGTGATCAGAGGATCCCGTTCCGTCTCATCACGAACACCACCACGCACACCCGGGAGGGCCTGGCGGCCACCCTGCGCGACGCGGGGATCGAGGTGGAAGGGGACGACATCGTGACCGCCGTCGTCACGACCGCCTCGTACCTTCGGACTCACCACCCAGGAGCCAAAGCCTTCCTGCTCTCCGACGGGGATCCCACGGCCGACCTGGAGGGCGTGGAGCTCGTCGACGAGCGAGCAGACGTGGTGGTGATCGGCGGCGCCGGCGACGACTTCAGCTACGAGAACCTGAACCGGGTGTTCCGGATGGTGATGGACGGCGCGGCGCTGGTCGCCATGCACAGGAACATGTACTGGCGCACCAAGGAAGGCCTTCAGCTGGACGGCGGCGCGTACATCGCCGGGCTTGAGGAAGCGACCGGCACCACGGCCGTGATCTGCGGGAAGCCGTCGCCGACGTTCTTCGAGGAGGCCGTGGCCATGCTCCACACGACGCCGGACCGGACGGCCATGGTCGGTGACGACATCGTGAACGACGTCTTGGGTGCTCAGGCCGTCGGACTTACGGGCATCCTCGTTCGCACCGGCAAGTTCATGCCCGCCGACCTGGAGCGAGCTGCCGGGCGGCCCGACCACGTGATCGGGTCCATCGCCGACCTCCCGCGATCGCTGCGCCCATCGTAGGCTCGTCCTGTGGGACTGCGAAGGTTCCCCGCGGGACGACGAACGAACCTCGCGCTGCTCGTTCTGCTCGCGGTCGCGCTCCTCACCGGGGCGGTGGCGTTCGCCATCGGCGGCGGATGGGGCCGGTGGGTGGTGATCGGGCACGGCGTGGCGGGGATCGCCATCGTCCTGCTCGGGCCGTGGCAGTCGGCCATCTCTGCGCGAGGCCTCCGCAGACGCGGACCCGGGTCATGGCCGTCGATCGCGCTCGCGGTCCTGGTGGCGACGGCGGTGGTGACCGGCATGGGGCACGCGACGGGCCTCCTCCGCGGGCTCCTGGGCATGCAGGTCCACGTGGGGGCAGGACTGGGGTCGATCCCGTTCGCGCTTTGGCACGTCCTGGCCCGGCCGGTTCGGCCGAGGAGGACGGACCTCTCGCGCCGGGCCGTGCTGCGGGGCGGAGCCCTGGCGGGTGGGTCGCTCCTCGTGTACGGCGCCGTGGAGGGTGTGGTCCGAGCCACCTCGCTCCCGGGCGCGGATCGGAGGTTCACCGGTTCGTACGAGCGGGGTTCGTTCGATCCGAGGTCGATGCCGGTGACCCAGTGGCTGGACGACAGCGTGCCCGAGATCGACACGGCCGCGTGGCGGCTCGCCGTCTCCACGGCGGACGACGAGCGGAACTACACCTACGAGGAGCTTGCGGCGTTCGACGACCGGGTCCGGGCCACCCTGGATTGCACGGGCGGGTGGTTCGCCGAACAGGACTGGGAGGGAGTGCTGCTTGGGCCGTTGCTGGGTGATCCGGGCGAGGCCCGGAGCGTGGCGGTGGGCTCGCTCACCGGGTACGGCCGCCGGTTCCCCATCGGGGACGCACGGAACCTGCTGCTCGCGACCAGGGTCGGCGGCCGGCCCCTGTCCGCGGGACACGGCTTCCCGGTCCGACTGGTGGCTCCAGGGCGCCGGGGCTTCTGGTGGGTGAAGTGGGTGGACCGGGTCGAGGCCGGCGCTACGCCCTGGTGGTGGCAATCGCCGTTCCCGCTCACCTGAGCCTGTTGCCGGTGGCCACCCGGGCTGGTCTCACCACCTGATGGCCTCCGAGCGCACCCGACACGCCAAGGGGCTTTTCGCCGAGATCGCCCCCGAATACGACCGGATGGGCGCGCTCCTGTCGTTCGGCCAGGACCCGAGGTGGCGAAGGTTCCTGGCCTCGCGGGTGAACGCCATCCCCGGCTCGTGGGTGCTCGACGTGGCCACCGGGACGGGCCTGGTCGCGCGGGAGGTGGCGCAGCGCCACAACGTCCGGATCGCCGGGGTGGACCAGAGCTGGCCCATGGTTCGCCGTGGCGTGCAGGCGGTCCGGGCCGAGGGTCTCGACGGGCGGATCTCGTTCGCCCTGGGGCAGGCCGAGCGGCTACCGTTCTCCGACGAGGCCTTCGACTCGGTGACGTTCACCTACCTGCTGCGGTACGTGGATGACCCCGGGGCCACCCTTGTCGAGCTGGCCCGAGTATTGCGGCCGGGCGGCGTCCTGGCCTGCTTGGAGTTCCACGTGCCGCAGGACCCCTACGCGCAGGCCGGGTGGCGCGCCTACACGCGCACGGTGTTGCCAGCAGCTGGATGGCTCGTGTCGAAGGCCTGGTACCGCACGGGCAGGTTCCTGGGGCCGAGCATCGAACGGTTCTACGAG
>JBOGVI010000205.1:0-5403 GCA_050692695.1 Actinomycetota bacterium | reverse complement strand
GGTCGAGGGTCCCGGGCAGCAGGGGCACGGCGCCGGCGAACACCGTGGCCGCCACACCGGAGGCCTCGGCCATCTTCTGGAGGTGGCCGAGGAGGCCGAACCCGGTGACGTCGGTGCCGGCCTGGGCTCCCCCCGCGAGCATCGCCCCGGCGGCGTTCGCGTTCAGCATGGTCATGACCTCCACGGCCGTCCGGGCCTGGAGCTCGGTGGCCCGCTCGCGCTTGATGGCCGTGGTGATGATCCCCAGGCCGAGCGGCTTCGTGAGGAACAGGGCGGCGCCGGCCGGCGCGGTCGAGTTGCGCACGATCCGCTGGGCGGAGACGAACCCCAGGGCCACCATCCCGTACTTCGGCTCCGGGTCCGTGATGGAGTGCCCGCCCACCACCGCCACGCCGGCCTCGTTCGCCACGTCCTGGCCACCCTGGAGCACCCGGGCCAGCAACTCGAGCGGGAGGTCGTCCACCGGCCAGCTCGCGAGGTTCAGGGCGATGGCGGGCGACCCGCCCATGGCATAGACGTCGCTGAACGCGTTGGCCGCGGCGATGCGGCCCCAGTCGTAGGGGTCGTCCACGATGGGCGTGAAGAAGTCCACCGTCGCCACCAGCCCCCTGCCGTCGGGCAGGAGATAGACGGCGGCGTCGTCGCCGGTCTCCGCGGAGACCAGCACCTCCCTCGGCATCGCCGGGGCCTCGAGTTGGCCCAGGACCTGGGCCAGGTCACTCGGACCGAGCTTGCACGCTCAGCCGGCGCCGTGGCTGAACTTCGTAAGGCGAACCTCTTCCCGCATGGCCGCAGGATACGCCCGGGCCTCGGCGGGATGGCACACTGCCTCCGTGCGGGTCGCCGTGGTCGGGCACGTCGAGTGGGTGGAGTTCGCGCGGGTCGATCGGTTCCCCGGGCCCGGGGACATCGTCCACTCCACCGAATGGTGGGAGGAGCCCGCAGGGAGCGGGGCCGTCGGCGCCGTCCAGCTCCACAAGCTGGCCGGGGACTGCACGTTCTTCACGGCGCTCGGGAACGACGCGACGGGCGAGCGAGCCCACCTCGAGCTCGAGGCGCTCGGTCCGTCGGTCGAGGCGGCCAGGCGAGGCTCCCCCACCCGGCGGGCCGTGACGTTGATCGAGCCGAACGGCGAGCGGACCATCACCACCCTCGGCGAACGGCTCGAGCCCGGGGCCGACGACCCGCTGCCGTGGGACGAGCTGGCCGGAGCCGACGCGGTGTACCTCACCGCGGGCGACACGGGCGCGGTCCGAGCTGCACGCCGGGCCCGGGTCCTGGTGGCCACGAGCCGCGTCTTGAAGCTGCTGGCCCGGGCGGAGGTGCAGCTCGACGCCGTGGTGGGGAGCCGGCGTGACCCCGCCGAGCGGTACGACCCCTTGACGCTGTCCCGACGTCCCGGTCTCGTGGTGCGAACCGACGGGGCGAGGGGCGGTTCCTACGAGACGGCGGACGGGAGGGGGGGCACCTACGACCCGGCGCCGCTGCCCGGCCCCCTGATCGACACCGCCGGCGGCGGCGACAGCTTCGCCGGGGGACTCACGTTCGCCCTGGGGGCCGGGTACGACGTCGAGGAGGCGCTCGCGCTCGCGGCCAGGTGCGGCGCGTGGTGCGTGGCCGGCCGGGGACCGTATGAGGGCCAGCTCACGTCTGCCGACGTCGGGCGGTAGCCGCCTCCGAGCTCACGCTCGTGGGGTCTGCTCCGTCTCCGGGAGTGTGGCGCCGATCGCGTGGTACCCGCCGTCCACGTGGACCACCTCGCCGGTGATCCCCGACGCCCAGTCCGAGAGCAGGAACACCACGCCTCGGGCCACCGGCGTAGGGTCTCCGGTATCCCAGCCCAGCGGTGCCCGGTCGCTCCACCCGTCGGCCAGCGAATCGAACCCCGGGATGCCCTTGGCCGCGATGGTTCGAAGCGGCCCGGCGGATACCAGGTTCACCCGGATCGCGTACCTGCCGAGGTCGCGGGCCAGGTAACGGGTCACCGACTCCAGGCCGGCCTTCGCCACGCCCATCCAGTCGTACAGTGGCCACGCCACCCCGGCGTCGAAGTCAAGGCCGACGATGCCGCCCCCGCGCTCTTCCATGAGCGGCAGCACGCCCACCGCGATGGCTTTCAGCGAGTACGCGCTGGTCTGGAAGGCGGCCTGCACGCTCTCCCACGGCGTGTTCAGGAAGTTGCCGCCCAGGGCGTCCTGGGGGGCGAAGGCGATGGCGTGCAGGAAGCCGTCGAGCCTCCCCCATCGCTTGGCCAGGTCGTCGGCCACAGCCTGGATGTGGTCGGGGTCGTTCGCGTCCATCTCCAGGACGTCCACCGGCTGCGGCAGGCGCTTGGCGCTCTTCTCGGTGAGCCCCATGGCTCGCCCGAACGACGTGAGGACGATCTCGGCCCCCTGCTCCTGCGCGGCGTGGGCCACCGAGTACGCGATGCTCTCCCGGGTCAGCACCCCGGTGATCAGCAGCTTCTTCCCTTCGAGCAGCATGGATCCCCCTGTGACGAACCTGGATGCTATCCGGTGTCGCGCCCGCGCCGCACGTTCGGGACGATCGGCAATAGGCTGCTCGCGCAATGGACCTCCGCTCGCTCCCCAAGGTCGAACTCCACCGCCATCTGGAGGGCGCCATCCGGCTCCAGACCATCATCGACCTGAGCCGAGAGGCCGGGGAGCCGCTCGCCGCCCGGACGCCGGAGGAGCTCGCCCCGCAGGCCCAGGTGCTCCAGCCGATGAGCAGCCTGGACGAGGTCCTCACGTACTTCCGCGTCGCGCAGGAGGCCTTCCGGGACTACGTGGCGGTCGAGCGCATCGCGTTCGAGGCCGTGGAGGATCTGGCGAACGACAACGTTCGCCTGGCCGAGCTCCGGTTCTCGCCCGACTTCATGTGCCGACGGCACGAGCTCGAATGGAGCGGGGCCATGGAGGCGATCCTGGCCGGGATCGACCGGGCCCGGAACCTCGACGTCACCGTGGGGCTGATCGCCATCGTCAGTCGCTCGTACGGGATCGAGTCGGCGGAGCGGACCGTGGACTTCGCGCTCCGCCACCGGGAGCAGCTGGTGGGCTTCGACCTCGCCGACGACGAGGTGGACTTCCCGCCCGCCGTCTTCGCCGGCGTGCTGGCGCCGATCCGGGAGGCCGGCATCCCACTCACCGCCCACTACGGGGAGGCGGCGGGGGCCGAGTATCCCAGGGAGGCCGTCGAGGTTCTGGGGGTACGCCGCCTCGGCCACGGGGTGAGCGTGGCCCGCGACCCCGCGGTGACCGCGCTTGTCATCGACCGGGAGGTGACGCTGGAGATGTGCCCGACGTCGAACGAACGGACCGGCGCGGTCTCCAGCTTGGCCGAGCATCCGGCCCGTCGCCTCCTCCTGGAAGGGGCCCGCGTCACGATCAACACCGACGACCCCGGGCTGTTCGGTGTCGACCTCACGCACGAGTTGGAGGTGGCGAGAGACGTCCTTGGATTCGAGGAGGAGGATCTGCAAATGGCCGCCGCCAACGCCATCGAGGCGAGCTTCCTGCCCGATCACGTGAAGGCCGAGGTGCGGAAGCGCCACTTCGGCTGGGTGGACGGGGTATGACGGCCGCCTTGCGGCGCAACGAGGATGCCGCCCCCGGGCGATAGGATGACAGCATGAGGGGTGACCGGGTCGAGATCGTGATCGACGTCGGGACCGGGGTCCAGACCTTCGAGATCGAGGCCAGCAAGTCCGGTCGGCGGGTGGAGGTCACGACTTCTCGCGGCGTCGTGGAGGTGGCCGAGGTCACCCGGACCGGCAAGCCGGTGCGGAGTGGGCGGTTCATGGCCGACCGGGTGGTGGCCCTGGTGGAGCACCCAGCCGAGCAGCTTCCGGGCCGCCGCCGAGCCGGTCGCGCGCCGCGCGGTCAGTCCGCGCTGCTCTAGCCCACCCGAGCCAGCACGTGGTGATAGGCGTACCCCTCCTCGTGCCAGGGCCTCTCGACCCTCCTCCTTGATGACGAACCCGGCTTCCATGGCGTCGACGCACATCACGCCGTCGAACTCGTGCCGGTACGGGAGGTCCTGAAGGTCGTGCTTATCGGTGGGCACGTGGGAGAACTTCGTTCCGGCGTGGGCCAGGTAGGCGCCTGAGTGGTCCATGCCCAGCAGCGAGCGGCCGGTGGCGATCACCATCCCGAAGTACTTACCGGTCCCGCACGCCGCGTCGAGCACGCTGTAGTCGGGTGGGAGCATCGAGAGGAACCACTCCACGAACGCTCGGTGGGTGTCCTCGATCACACCCCACTTCGCGTCGAAGTCGGGGTCGCGGACTCCTCCTGTTGCTCGTGTCCACCCCACGCTCGCTCATCCTGCGCACCGCGCTGCGGGGGTGCCTCCACGCCACGTCGTAGAGGTCGACCCACGCACCCAGGCCGGCATAGACGTCGAGGGACCCGGCGTCGGGCTCGGACGGGGATGAGGCGCCAGACCGAGGCCCGTGGCGACCGCCGGATCGCCCTCCGGGCCGTCCTCGAATGAATGGATGCGGTGAGGAGCGCCATGAGGAGCGCGGGCAACGCGAGGACGGCGGCGATCCTGATCGACGTTCTCACCGACATTGGCCCCACAGGCTACGGCCCGAACGGAGGGGAATCCCGTAACCAGGCCGCCGATCTAGGATTAGTGGTTCGGATCCGGCCTCGAAGGAGAGAGATGACGGACGCCGTTGCTCGCGGTCGCGCCCTGGTCGACACGTATTGGGAGGGCTTGCTCGAGAACGACCCGCTCCTCGGCACGCTGGTTCGGGGACGAGCGGTTCGACGACCGGCTCCCCGACCCGAGCGAGGAGGGCCGGGCCCGCCGGCAGACCCTGCACCGGCAGGCCCTCCAGAACCTCGACGGGATCGACCGGAGTGCCGTCCGGGACGTCGGCGTGAGGACGGCCCTGGACATGCTCGAGGCCATCGCGGGGCGCGACCTCGCCGAGATCGAGCACCGCCTGGACCGGCTCCAGGTGGTGAGCCACCTGTGGGGTCCCGGCCAGCTCCTCGGCGAGCTCGGGTCGCTCCAGCGGGCTGACACCCCGGAGCGCCTGGATCGCTACCTCGGCCGGCTCTCGGCCACGCCGGCCTTCTTCGAGGCGGTCGCCGACGTGGCTCGCGACGGTGTGCGCACCGGCGTGGCCGCCCCCAGGGTGGTGGTAGAGCGCTCTGCGGCCCAGGTCGAGCGCCTGCTCGCCACGCCGGCCGAGACGTCGCCGGCCGTCATGCCTGTCCCCGAATCCGACCCGGCGGGTCGAGAGCGGGTGGCCGGGGTCCTCCGGGAGACCGTCATGCCGGCCCTGGAGGGCTTCCTGGCCACGCTTCGGGAGTACCTCCCCCACGCCACCGAGACCATCGGCCTGTGCGCGCTGCCCGCCGGCGACGCCATGTACGGGGCCGAGAT
>JBOGVI010000204.1:0-8227 GCA_050692695.1 Actinomycetota bacterium | reverse complement strand
CCTCCCCTGTGGGTGAGGCCCCAGCCTATCTACCGGCCCCAGGGCGCGGCAACGCCGGTTCCTCCATGCTGACAGCGGCGCGATAATCGGACCGTGGCACGCCGTAGGAAGACGCCCGCCAAGGCCGGAGGGTTCCTCCAGGCCTATCGGCGGATCCGCAAGCCCATGCCGCCGCCCGAGCGCGTCATCGAAGATCGCCGCCGGCGGCTCGAGGACGAACGGGCCCGGCGAGAGATGGAGGAGGGCGAGCTGGAACGCTTCCCTGGAGACGAGTGATCTTCGAGGACCGCGTGGAGGCCGGGGAGAAGCTGGCCAAGTCGCTGGTTGACTACTCGGGGGCCGATGCCGTGATCCTGGCCGTCCCCAGGGGCGGCGTGATCGTGGGCGAGGTCGTGGCCAGGCAGCTCGGGGTCCCGCTCGACGTGGTCGTCCCCCGCAAGATCGGAGCTCCGGGGAACCCGGAGCTCGGCCTGGGCGCGATCGCCCCGGGGGTGCGGGTGATCGACCCCCGGATGGTCGAGATGCTGGGCGTCTCGGAGGGCTATTTGGAGCGGCAGATCGCGGCCGAGGAGGAAGAGATCGAGCGACGGCTCGGGGCCTACCGGGGCGGACGACCCCCGGCCGACGTGGCCGGGAAGGTGGCGGTCGTGGTCGACGACGGGGTGGCCACCGGAGGGACGGCCTTTGCCGCCCTGCGGTGGGCGAAGGCCCAGGGGGCGGCCACGGTCGTGTTGGCCGTGCCCGTGGCCCCGGGCGCGTCGATCGGGCGCCTCGAACAGGAGGCCGACCGGGTGGTCGTGCTCTTCGCGCCCGAGCCCTTCTTCGCCGTGGGCGAGTGGTACCGGCGGTTCGACCAGACCACCGACGAGGAGGTGGTCGCGGCCCTCGCCCGAGCCGCGGGGAGACAGGGGTGAAGGTCTTCGAGCTCGTCGTGGCGGGCCTGCTTGCGTCAGGGGGACTCCGGTCCTTGTGGAAGTGGTCGCGCCGGCGGTTCGAGAGCACCGAGGTCAGGGACCAGTTGCTGTACGCGCTGTACCTCACCGGGCGGATCGGGCTATGGTTCGCGTTCGCCGGGTTGTTCCTGATCTACGCGCTCACCGGCATCGAAGGCAGGCCCACCACCGAGCTCGGCCGGTTCCGGTGGTACTTCCTGGTGCCCATCTCGCTGGCAACCCTCCAGCTCCTCGCGGGGTTCGCCCTCGGCCGCCGCTCGGTCGACTAGCCCGTGGCGATGGTGTGGCGAGTGTGCGGCGATCCCGCCGCGGCCCTCGAACAGGAACGCCGTGGGATGCTACAAGGTGCCCATGACCCGCCTGCTGAGATCCCGGTCGGTGGTGGCGGCGGTCGTCGCGGCGCTCGGCATCCTGCTCGTCGTCGGGTGGCTCTCCGTGGGCCGGGCCGCGCCCGTGCCGGAGCTGCCGGACGTGGCAGCGGAAGAGCTGATCGCAACAGCGCTCCAGGCGATCGCGGAGCGCACGCCCGTGTCGGGCACGGTGAAGACCCACGTGGACCTGGGGCTGCCGCAGCTTCCCTCGGGCTTGGGCGAACCGGCGGGCCCGGCAGGCGTCCTGCTGGCCGACCAGACGTTCAAGTACTGGCGGAGTCCCGACGGCGTGCGCGTGGCCCAGATCGTCCCCTTCGCCGAGCGCGACGTCGTGGCGAACGGGACCGACGCGTGGTTCTGGGATTCGGAGAAGTACGAAGCGTGGCACGTCGCGATGGGAGAGCCGATGCCGGCACATGCATCGCCACCGCCGTCGCTCGGCGACCTCGAGGCCGTCGTGGGGCGGGCGCTCCGCGAGGTCCGGCCCTACGCCGTCGTATCGGTGGTCGATCCGCAGGTGGTCGCAGGGCGCGATGCGCACGTCGTCCGCCTCGCGCCGGCCAGCAGCGAGACGCTGGTCGGCCGGATCGAGGTAGCCGTGGACGCCCACACCCGCCTGCCGCTCCGGCTTCAGATGTTCGCGAAGGGCCGCTCGACAGCAGTCCTCGAGGCCGGGTTCGAATCGGTGGACTTCGAGCCGGTCGACGCGTCGATGTTCGAGTTCGCCCCGCCCGAGAACGCCATGGTGACGGAGGTCACCGCCGGGCACGGGGCCGGCGGGACGTACGACGCGGCCCCGCACGACACTCCGCACGTGCGGACCTTCGGCGCGGGGTTCGGCCTCATCGTGGCCGTCCGCGTGACCGAGGTGCCCAGGGACCTCCGACCGTTGTTCCCGTACGCCGGGCCGCTCGCGTCCGCCGACCTTGTGGACCGGGGCGACCACGTCTGGGTCGTCGTGGGCCTGGTGGCGCCGGCCGCCCTGGCGGGGGTCGAGCCCCAGCTGCCGTGACGGCACTCGTCACGAGGGGGCTCACCAAGCGATACCGCGACGTGAACGTCGTGGACGGCCTCGATCTCTCGGTGGACCGGGGCGAGCTCTACGGGTTCCTCGGGCCGAACGGCGCGGGCAAGACCACCACGATCCGGATGGCCTTGGGGCTGATCTTCCCCACCGGCGGCGGGGTCGAGCTGCTCGGCGAGCGGGTGTCCGGCGACGGCCGGGCCGCGGCGCTCCGCAGGACCGGCGCGATGATCGAGGAGCCCGCCTTCTACAAGTTCCTGTCAGGCCGGCGGAACCTTGAGGCGTTCGCCCGCGCCGGCGGCGACGGCGGGGAGGTGAAGCGCCGCCTGTCCCGCATCGACGACGTGCTCGCGTTGGTGGGGTTGGCTCGCGCGGCGAACAAGCGGGTCAAGGCGTACAGCCAGGGCATGCGACAGCGCCTGGGGATCGCGCTCGCGCTTCTCGGCGAGCCGGAGATGCTGGTCCTCGACGAGCCCACGAACGGCCTGGACCCCGCGGGGATGCGGGAGGTCCGGCAGTTGCTCCGCCGCCTCGCCGACGACGGGACCACCGTGTTCGTCTCCAGCCACCTCCTCGCCGAGGTAGAGGCGATGTGTGACCGTGTCGGCGTGCTCTCTCGCGGCAAGCTGATCGCCGAGGGACCGCCGGGGAACCTCCGTGGGGCCGGCGAGCACCTGCGGATCGAGGTGGACGACCCGCAGCGAGCGGCCGGAGTGCTCCGAGGCCTGCCAGGGGTTGAGCCCGCGGCCGGCGAAGGGCGGATCCTCCGGGTCCGCCTGGACGAAGCGGCCACGGCGGCCGGGGTGAACGCCGCCCTGGTCTCGGCCGGTGTGGGGGTTAGCGCGCTGATGCCCGAGCGGGACAGCCTGGAGGACGTGTTCCTGTCGCTGGTGGAGGACGGCGGTGTTCAGGGTTGAGCTGACGAAGGCGGCCCGCAGGTGGCGGACATGGCTGCTGGCCGCGGCCATGGGCGGCATCCCGATCCTCATCGTCGTCGCCATCAAGGTGTCGCCGCCGAACCCGGGCACCGCCGAGGACGCGCCGCCATTCCTCCTCCAGATCGTCCGGAACGGCCTGTTCGCGCCGCTGACCGGTCTCGCCGTGATCCAGCCCTTCTTCCTGCCCCTCGCCACGGGGCTGTTCGCTGGCGACTCCATCGCCGGTGAGGCCCAAGGCGGGACCCTCCGGTACCTGCTGGTCCGGCCGGTCCGGCGCGGCCGCCTGGTGGTGGCGAAGTACGGGGCGGCCATGGCCTTGCTCGCGCTGATGCTGGTCTGGGTCGCCGTGTGCGGCGCCGTGGCCGGCGGCGCGGCGTTCGGGTTCGAGCCGCTGCCGACGCTCTCGGGGACCACGCTCTCCGTCGGCGGGGCGTCGCTCCGGATCGCCGCGGCGGCCGGCTACATGCTCCTCGCGGCTTCCGGCGTGGCGGCCGTCGGGATGTTCGTCTCGACGCTGACCGACTCGGGGCCCGGGGCCACCGTGGCCACCGTGATCCTGGCCATCGCCAGCCAGATCTTGGACAACATCCCGAGCCTCGGGGCGATCCACCCGTACCTGCCCACCCACGGATGGTTGGCATTCACCGACCTGTTCCGGTTCCCCGTGGAGTGGGGCGGGATGCGGGGCGGCCTAGTCGTGTCCGCCGCCTACACGGCGGTCTTCCTCACCGCGGCGTTGCTGTCGTTCGCCCGCCGGGACGTCGTGGCGTAGCCGAGGCTCAGCCGACGGCCGCGACGATGTCCTTCGACAGCTCCGGGAACTTCTCGAGCGTGTCCCGGCGCTCGGCCTTGAACCGCTGGACGAGCTCGCGGTACGCGTCGCTCCGCCCCTGCCGCTCGTACAAACGAATTGGCTGGAGCAGCTCGCGATCCTCGATGCCCGGGACCTCCTGGGCGATCTGGTAGCCGAAGTCATCGTCGCCCGTCCACGAGATCGTGCCCTCGGCGATCGACTTCACGATGGCCGAGGAGTGCGGGATCTTCACCTTCTTCGACCGTTCGTCGTCCTCTTGGCCTCCGACCCGGCCGGTATTCATGAGGAACACGTCGATGGGGTGGGAGGCGAGGAGCTCCAGGATGCGGTTGCCCTGGAGGCCGTAGGGGAGCGGGAAGAACGGGTTGGTCCCGGGGACTCGAAGGAACTTGCCCTCCTCGGCCTGCCCCCCGGCGGAGGTCCCGGTGGTCTCGCCGAGCATGAAGTAGGCCGCGGCCAGTTCTTGAGAGAGCTTGGCCACGGCGGGGATGATGTTCTCGTTCCAGTTCAGGATGAGCAGGCAGTCGACCGTGCCGACCGCACGGGCATCGCGGAACCGGCCCAGGTCGTCCATCCCGAACACGGCTCGCCCGTTCTTGGTGTACGAGGTCTCGAAGAAGTTCACCCTGGCCTTCCGGTCCTGGTACACGTTCTCCAGGAAGGCGGTTGGCTGGGTGACGGCCCGGAAGATGTTCGGCTCGAAGTCGGGGTCCAGGCTGAAGGTCTTGGCGAAGCATCCATTCTCGGTGCCGTAGGTCTTGCCCTCGGGCATGAGCGCCACGAAGTCGTCCTGTACCGGCAGCGAGTCGTTCTGGGTCGTGAACGTGGTGGTCGTCTTGCCGGTCCCGGACAGCCCGATGATGAGGAAGACCTTCTCGCCGCCGTCGGTGGGGATCACCTTGCATCCGGCGTGGAGGCCCAAGCCGCCGCGTCCGTAGACGATGCGGTTCCACATCCGAAGGCCGCCCTTCTTCGACTCCCCGAAGTAGTCCGAGCTCAGGACCCGCGTCACGCCATTCTCGAGGTCCACCGCGATGACCCGGTCGTCGGGGTAGCCCGGAGCGGGGAGGTTCGGCGTGTACACGACCTGGACCTCCGGCTCGCCACCGTCCCGAGGGAAGTACAGCTTCTGCTGCATCCCGGCGACGTTGGCGTTGGCCTTCTCGATGGAGAGCCTGGCGGGCGTGCGGAACGTCTCGTCGTTGCCGATGTAGCCGTCGATCACGACCATGTCTTGCTTCGCGATGTACTCATCCTGGAGCCTTGCGATGCCGTCGTAGTCCTCGCGGGTCATGGTCTTGCCGCTTGCCGTGGAAGGATCGTCGGTGACCACGAACGTGCTGCCAGCCGATCGGGAGGTCACCCGGGTCTGGACGTTCACGTTGTCAAACTCCGTGGTCCGGCACTGCGGCATCTCCTCGGTGAACTTCCGCAGTTCATCGGGCGACGGGTTGTCGTGGACGGTTCGGGCTTCGAGCTGCAAGGGAGTCTCCTTCGGGCCTCGGTCCCCGCGGCCCCGAACGGGACCGCCTCGCTGGATAGGGGCTAGATTCTAGCCGACGAGCCCGCCGGCCCTTCTCTCGCCGGTCGGATGGGCGTTCGACGACACGGCGGACGCGGGATGGAGCTGACCGAGGACGAACTGATCGCCGCCCTCCGAAGGGTGCTCTCCGGGGAGGCGCCCGGGGTCGAGGTGGGGATCGGGGACGACGCGGCCGTGGTGGAGGGCGGCGGAGGCTCGCTGATCCTGACCACCGACATGCTCGTGGAGGGCGTGCATTTCGACCGGGCCTCGATCTCGCCCCGCGACCTGGGGGCGAAGGCGGTCGTGGTGAACGTGTCGGACGTCGCGGCCATGGGGGGGAGCCCCCGGTACGCGCTGGCGTCGATCGGGATCCCCACGGACGTTGTGGTGTCGTGGGTCATGGAGCTGTACGGCGGGATACGCGCTGCCTGCGAGGAGTACGCGCTCACGCTGGTTGGGGGCGACACGAACCGGGCGGACCAGATCGTCATCTCGGTCGCGGTGGTGGGGGAGGTCGCGCCGGGGCGCGCGGTCACGCGATCGGGGGCGCGCCCGGGCGACCTCGTGGTGGTTACGGGCTCGCTGGGGGCCGCCGCCGGCGGGTTCTCGCTGTCCCGGGCCCACCCAACCAGGGTGGCCAAGGCCCTGGCCGAGCCGTGGGGGCGGGAGCTCCTTGACGCGCTGGCCCGCCCGGTGGCCAGGGTGGGGGAGGGCCAGACCCTGGCCCAGGCCGGCGCCACGGCCATGATCGACCTCTCCGATGGGCTGGCCAAGGACCTGTCGCGCCTCTGCCGGGAAAGCGGCGTGGGGGCGCGGGTGGAGCTCTCGCAGGTCCCGGTGGCGGAGGCGCTCCGACAGGGGGCGCCGCTGCTCGGCGTCGAGCCACTGGAGCTGGCCCTAACTGGTGGCGAGGACTACGAGCTCCTGGCGACCATGGACCTCGGCCACGTGGACCGGGCCCGGGCCGAGCTCGACGAGCGGTTCGGGGTGACGCTCACCGAGGTGGCGGTCATCATCGAGGAAGGGCTCGCGGCGGTGGATGCCGAGGGCCGGGAATCGCCGCTCGAGCCGAAGGGGTGGGATCACTTTGCGGGGTGAGTTGGGAAGGCGGAGGGCCCTCACCATCGCCGGCTCGGATTCCGGCGGGGGGGCCGGGATCCAGGCCGACCTGAAGACCTTCAGCGCACTCGGCGTGTACGGCATGACTGCCATCACCGCGGTGACCGTGCAGAACACGAAGGGCGTGTCCGGCTACGAGGAGCTGTCGCCACAGACGGTCGGGGACCAGATCCGCGCCGTCGTCACCGACATCGGGGTCGACGCGGCCAAGACCGGCATGCTGGCCTCGGCCGCCATCGTGGACGCCGTGGCCGAGGCGGTGGCGGAGACCGGCGTGCCGAACCTCGTGGTCGATCCCGTGTTCATGTCGAAGCACGGGCACGCGCTGCTCGCCGAGGACGCGGTCGAGGCGCTCAGCTCCCGCATCCTTCCCCTCGCGACGCTCGTCACGCCTAACCTCCCAGAGGCGAGCGGCCTGGCCGGGTTCCCCGTCCAAACCCCCGACGATATGGACAAGGCGGGCCAGGTCATCCTGGGGTTCGGCTCGAAGGCCGTCCTGGTGAAGGGGGGGCATCTGGCCGGCGACCGCTCGGACGACCTCTTTCTCGACGGGGAGCGCGTCATGTGGGTGGAAGGCGAGCGGATCGACACGCCGAATACCCACGGGACCGGGTGCGTGCTCTCGGCCGCCATCGCCGCCCACCTGGCCCGGGGCGACGACCTGCTGACCGCGGTGCGGAAGGGAAAGGCGTTCGTCACGGAAGCGATCCGCCGTGCGCTCCCGCTCGGCCAGGGCATCGGGCCGGTCGACCCCCTATGGACCCGCCCGGCGTGAGGTATTCGCACGGGATGGGAAACGGCCGGACGGCTTAGATGGCTCGCTGGACCTTGCCGGCCTTCAGGCAGCTCGTGCAGACGTACAGCCGCTTCGGCGCCCCGTTCACCAGCGCCTTCACGCGCTGCACGTTCGGGTCGAACCGCCGGTTTGTCCGGTGGTGCGAGTGGGACACCCGCTTGCCGAAGAACGGCTTCTTCCCGCAAATCTCACACACGGCTGCCATGGCGCGGACCAGCGTAGCAGACGACTCCGCTATTCCGGCCGGGCGACCAACTGCTCCAGCCGCTTCGTCAGCACGTCCGGGGTCAGCGGACCGTTCCACGTCGAGACCAGCTTCCCCGCTGCGTCGTAGAAGAGCGTGATGGGCTGGCCGATGAGGCCCAGCCGGTCGCGGATCTCACCGGTGGGGTCGAACACGCTGGGGTAGGTCCACCCGAACTCCCGCATGAAGTCCCGGGCCGACGACCGCGAGTCCAGGATGTCGACTCCCAGGAACTGGATGCGCGAGCCGTAGGTCCGCGACTGCCGGGCCAGGTCGGGCGCCTCGACGCGGCACGGTCCGCACCACGAGGCCCAGATGTTCACCACCACCGGCGTGCCCCGAAGCTGCCCGAGCAGCTCCCGGTACGAGGCGAAGTCGAACTCCGGCAGCGCGATGGCGTCGGTCGGAAGGAGCGGCGCCTGGGCCGCGTTCAGGGCCGGGAC
>JBOGVI010000203.1:0-2864 GCA_050692695.1 Actinomycetota bacterium | reverse complement strand
TCTCGAACCGCCTGAACGTGGTGATGAAGCAGCTCACGGCGTGGGCGGCCATCATCCTCATCCCCACCTTGATCGCCGGCGTCTACGGGATGAACTTCGAACACATGCCGGAGCTGTCGTGGAGGCTCGGCTACCCGCTGGCCCTGGGGATGATGGCGGGCGCGGCCTTCCTGCTGTACCTCGTGTTCAAGAAGCAGGATTGGTTGTAGCGGTGTGCCGGGCGCTCAAGGTCCTGTGCGTGGCGCCCGATGGCGATGCGCTCGCGGCGCTGAAGCGCGCCGCCGTGATGGCCGAGTGGGAGCTCTCCCCCGGCGCGACCACGGAGGAGGAAGCACTGGCGCAGCTGAAGACCGAACGGCCGCACGTCCTGATCGTGTTCGGCGACTTCGCCGGGCTCGTGGCCAAGGCCCGGGAGGGCTCCCCGTTCATGCGAATCGTCGCGGACCGGGACCTACCCGGGGCGACCGTGGTCGCAGCGTCGATGGAGGGGGTCCGGGACGCCGTCAAGGGGCTGCCCCACCCGGGCGGTCCGGTCCGCTGACGGTCCATCCGCTCAGGCGCAGGACCAGGCGCCCCAGCCGTGCCGAGGTGGCCTACGGTAGAGCGCCGTCCGCCAACGTGGCGTTCCAGTGGAGGTGGCCCTCCGTCACTCCCCCCGCTCGTGAGCCCACAGGTACGATGGGAGCGTGCCGAAGAGGGTCCTTCTTGCCGCTCCGCGCGGCTACTGCGCGGGGGTTGAGCGCGCCGTGGAGGCCGTCGAGCAGGCTCTGGTCAAGCACGGCGCGCCGGTGTACGTGCGAAAGCAGATCGTGCACAACCTCCACGTGGTCCGGGACCTCGAAGCCAAGGGAGCCATCTTCGTGGAGGAGGAGGCGGACGTGCCCGAGGGCGGCGTGGTCGTGCTCTCGGCCCACGGGGTGGCCCCCGAAGTCTACCGGAACGCGGGCGCCCGGCACCTCACCGTCCTCGACGCCACCTGCCCGCTGGTCACGAAGGTCCATCTGGAGGCGCGGCGGTTCGCCGGCCAGGGCCGGTGGATCGTCCTGATCGGCCACGCCGGCCACGAGGAGGTCGTGGGCACCACCGGCCAGGCGCCGATGCGGACCATCCTCGTCCAAAGCGTCGAGGACGCCCGGATGGTTGAGGTTCCCGACCCCGACGGCCTCTCCTATCTCACACAGACCACGCTCTCGGTGGACGAGACGAACCAGATCATCGAGGTCCTTCGGGAGCGGTTCCCGAACATCCAGGCGCCGCCCCGCGAGGACATCTGCTACGCCACCCAGAACCGCCAGGACGCGGTGAAGGAGGTGGCCCGGCGTTCGGACGTGGTCCTCGTCATCGGCTCGGACAACTCCTCCAACTCCAACCGGCTGGCCGAGGTGGCCCGGGAGCAGGGAACCCCGGCCTACCTAGTGGACGACGAGACCGAGATTGATCCGGCCTGGGTGGAGGGCGCCGACGTGGTCGGCCTCACCTCGGGCGCGTCGGCGCCCGAGTGGCTGGTCGAGCGGATGCTGGCGTACCTGGCCGTCAGGGGGGCGATCGAGGTGGAGGAGGTCCGGCTGACCGAGGAGCATCTCCGGTTCTCCAACGTCAAGGTGTAGGGGTCCAGGCTCCGGGACCGGGTGAGGCGGAGCTACTCCCAGGCGGAGAACTGGTCGCGGTCCTCGTCGGCGTCCTCGCCGAACTCCGGGATCCCGACCAAGGTGGTGGTGGTCTGCACCCCGGGGATCGTGTGGATCTCCCGAAGGATCACCGGGGCGGCCTGCTCCCACGCGAATGGCACCTCGGCGAGCACGTCGTGGTCCCCGGCGACCACGGCGAGCCCGGACACCTCCTCCAGCTTGGCCAGGGCCTGGACCACCCCGGCAACCGCGCCCGCGGCGGTCCTGATGTGCACGAAGCACGCGGGTCCCTCCCGCTGCATGGGCGCGGACGGCATGCCCGGTCCGCCCGCGTAGATCCCCAGCACGTCGAGGGGGACCACCGGCGCGGTGTAGGTCTGGATCACCCCGTCGATGGACTGGATCCGCCGGAGCACCGTGCGGGCGATGGACTCGAAGTCGGCCGCTTCCAGGGCCACCATCACGTCCCACAGGCCCACCACGGCCACCGAATGCCGGATGCCACGCCGTCCCCGCAGCGCGATGACCACGTCCTCGATCTTCCCGGGGGCGGTCCGGAGATAGACGAACGCATCCACACCGGCAGGCTATGGGAGGGGCAAGCCCGTCGCAAGGATGCGCTCAGCCCGCTTCGACGGCCGGCTGGGCCACCCGGCAGAGCGCCTCGAGCTGCTGCGCGCCCTCCTCGGGGCCGATGGCGACGATCCGGTCGCCGGCCTGGAAGGTGAAGCTGGCCCGAGGCCGGTACACCCAGCGGCGTCCCCGCTGGACGGCAAGGACGAACATGCCGGTCTCGGTCTCCAGCTCGAGCTCTCGGAGGGACCGGCCGTCCGCCCGGGAGCCCGCCTCAACGAGCGTCTCGGCCCCGGTCTCCTCGGTCTCCTCCAAAGCCATCTGGATGACGGGATGGAGCTCCTCCCCCCGCTCCACGTACCACGTCATGTCGCGGGCCGCGTCGCAGATGGCCTCCCCAGCCGAGCCAAGGCGGAGCAACCCCCGAAGGTCGTCCGGGTTGCGGGCCTCGGGCGACGCCCGAAGGACCCATGACTCCAGTTCGTCTTGGAGGATGTCGCTCCGGGCCTCCAGGGTGGCGACCTCCGCCGCCAGGGCCCGGTCGTTGAACAGCAGCGATGAATACGCGAGCCCTACGGCGGCCTCGGAAGAGTTCTTCATCTCCACCAGGATGTCGACGGCCCGGTCCAGCTCCGAGAGGGGGGGCGCCTCCGACTCCGGGGG
>JBOGVI010000202.1:0-9715 GCA_050692695.1 Actinomycetota bacterium | reverse complement strand
TCCGGCTCCCGGCGAGGATCGAGGTCGAGAAGTCGCCCCGGGGGAGCCGGCTCCAGGTCCTCAGATAGTTTGGTCAGGCCGGGGTTACGACCTTGTCGATCACGTTCCAGGTCTCGCCGTCCCACCGTAGGGTCGTCGTCCGGAACCTACTCGGGCAGCAATGGGAGTCGCCGGGCTCGTAGACGGCCGCCCGGATCCGAAGCGCCACGTCCGCGACCTGGATCTCGGTGTCGCATGTCATTCGATGGAAGATCTCGGTGGCGAAGCCTGCCCCGCTTTCGACCACCCGCCACAGGCCGCACGCGCCACTCCCGCCCATATCCTCGAACGTCAAGGCATCGCCGATCGCGTCCCCGGTGAGGTCCGCTGCGTCGAACCGCACGCCCAGGACGCCCGCCGCGGGCGGGTCGGTGAACGCGTAGACGACGCGCCAGGGAGGGCGGTCCGAGAACCGCTGCCACACCGCGAACCCGTGCTCGGCTGCGAGCGGGTCTGCCCCCCGGGTCCAGGCTAAGCCCACCTGCGTGACAAGGTCTTCCGGTGGGGTGAGGTACCACGTGGAGGTGACCTCAGCCCCGGGCGGCGCCAACGATTCGACCGGGAGCTCCTCCGGCGGCACGGGCCTCGAGTACGTTGCCGGTGCGTCGGCGGGGAGTTCGATCGCGGGGGACGGCGTGGCCGAAGGAGTGATGTGAGGAGAGCTCGAGCTCGGAGAGGGCCCGCCCTGGGGCGTGGCGGTGGCCGATGGGCTCGACGGGGGGACCGACTCACCACCGCACGCCGAAGCCACGAGCGCGAGGAGCGCGATGACGAGGGCGTGGCGCATGCCCGGCCATGCTACCGGCCCCGGCCTGCTTCGGATCGCTGCGGTCGCGCGGTACAGTCCCCTCCATGACTCGATGGAACCTCACGCCGAAGACCGTCTCCGCCTCTCAGGTGACCCTGGTCCAGCTCATGGAGATCACCGACGCGAACATCGCCGGCATCGTCCACGGTGGCACTGTGATGAAGCTGGTCGACTCGGCTGCGGGCCTGGCCGCCATGAAGCACTGCGGGGGCCTGGCGGTGACCGTCACGATGGACTCCATGTCCTTCCTCGCCCCCGTGAGGATCGGCGACACCATGACCGTGAAGGCCTCGGTGAACGACGTGGGGGAGACGTCGCTGGAGGTCGGGGTCCGCGTGGAGTCGGAGAACGTCCTCGCCGGGGAGCGAACCCATACCGGGAGCGCGTACCTGGTGTTCGTGGCCCTCGACGACAAGGGGAAGCCTCGCCCCGTACCGCCCATCCTGGCCGAGACCCCCGCCCAGCTTCGCCGCCAACGCGAGGCCAAGATGCGCCGGGAGACCCGGCTGGCCCACAAGAAGGCCATCCTGGAGCACCGCGACGAGGTGGTCCAGGAGCAGGACTCCGTCCATGAAGGTCCCGAGGGCCCCGGCTCCGACGGCGGCGGCCCCGAGCGAGCCCGCAAGCAACGCCACCTCCGCCTCTGACGTCTCCGACCGCCCGGGCCGATCGTGACGGGCTCCCATGAAGGACAATGGAGGTGTCCGAGTGCGTCCACAGGAAGGCGCCGCCATGGCCGAGGGGTTCGCCGGCGTGAAGGGCCGGCTGGAGACGGCCGGCGGTCCGGTCGAGATCCACCGACTGGACCGGTTGGCGGAGCATGGGGCCGGAGACGTGGCCCGGTTGCCCCACTCCGTGAAGATCCTCCTGGAGAACCTGCTCCGACGGGCGGGTGGGCGCGACGTGACCGAGGAGGACATCTCGGCCCTATCGATCTGGCCGGCCCCGGCGCCAGGGGCGAACGTGGCGTTCATGCCCGCGCGGGTGCTGATGCAGGACTTCACCGGCGTGCCGGCCGTCGTGGACCTGGCGGCCATGCGCTCGGCCATGGCCCGGGCCGGAGGCGACCCGCACCGGGTCAATCCCCTGGTGGACGTGGACCTCATCATCGACCACTCGGTCCAGGTCGACCTGTTCCGGAGCCCTCAAGCGTACGAGGCCAACATCGAGTGGGAGTACCGGCGGAACGGCGAGCGCTACGCGTTGCTCAGGTGGGCACAGCAGGCGTTCGACGGGGTGCGCGTGGTTGCTCCCGGGGCCGGGATCTGCCACCAGGTGAACCTGGAGCACCTCGGCAAGGTGGTGACCGTCAAGGACGGGGTGGCGTTCCCCGACACCCTGGTGGGGACCGACTCGCACACCACGATGATCAACGGGCTCGGTGTCCTGGGATGGGGGGTGGGCGGGATCGAGGCCGAGGCGGCCATGCTGGGCCAGCCGATGTTCCTGCCGCAGCCCGTCGTAGTGGGCGTCCGCGTGACCGGCGCCCTGCCGGCCGGCACGACGGCGACCGACCTCGTCCTCACGCTCACGCAGATGCTCCGGGCCCACGGCGTGGTGGGGAAGTTCGTGGAGTTTTTCGGGCCGGGGTGCTCGACGCTGGAGCTGGCGGACCGGGCCACACTATCGAACATGTGCCCCGAGTACGGCGCGACGGCCGCGTTCTGGCCGGTCGACGGGGAAACCCTGCACTACCTCCGGTTCACCGGGCGCGAGGACCGGGTCGACCTGGTGGAGCGGTACACGAAGGAGCAGGGGTTGTTCCGGACCGACGCCGACCCCGAGCCCGTTTTCAGCGAGGTCCTCGACCTCGACCTGGCAACGGTGGAGCCATCGGTGGCAGGGCCGAAGCGCCCCCAGGACCGGGTGGCGCTGCCGGGGGTGTGGACGTCGTTCGTGGAGGCGTTCCGAGGCCGGCTGGAGCGAGACCCCGAGCCGACCGAGGTGGGCCGCCTGCTCGACGAGGGTGGCGCCCAGACGGGGATCAGCGAACTGGCCGTCGTCACGGACCGGACCGTCGACCCGGAGCGGAACCCGGAGCCAGTGCGGTTGAACGACGCGGTGGTTCGGCACGGGTCCGTGGTCATCGCGGCCATCACGAGCTGCACGAACACCTCGAACCCCACCGTGATGCTTGCCGCGGGCCTGCTGGCGAAGAAGGCCGTCGAGGCGGGGCTGGAGACCAAGCCGTGGGTGAAGACGTCGCTCGCCCCCGGCTCGCGAGTGGTGACCGACTACCTGGACGCTGCGGGGCTCCAGCCGTACCTCGACAAGCTGGGGTTCTCGCTGGTGGGCTTCGGGTGCACGACGTGCATCGGGAACTCCGGGCCGTTGCCCGACGACGTGGCGCAGGCCGTCCAGGACAAGGACCTCGCCGTGGTCGCCGTGCTGTCCGGGAACCGGAACTTCGAGGGCCGGATCCATCCGCTGGTGCGGGCCAGCTACCTGGCGTCTCCGCCGCTTTGCGTGGCGTACGCGCTGGCCGGCCACGTGGAGCTCGACCTGACGACCGAGCCGCTCGGCGTCGGTCACCACGGCGAGCCCGTGTATCTCCGCGACATCTGGCCTTCGGCGGCGGAGGTGGGCGAGGCCATCGCGCAGTCGGTCTCGCCCGAGCAGTTCAAAGATCAGTACGGTCGCATCTTCCAAGGGGACGAACATTGGAACGCCCTGCCCTCGCCGACGGGGCCGATGTACGAGTGGGACGCGGAGTCGACCTACGTGCGGGAGCCGCCGTTCTTCGAGGGCCTCGCGCCCGAGCCGGCCGATCCGGGCGACATCGTGGAGGCCCGGGTGCTGGTGAAAGTGGGCGACTCGATCACCACGGACCACATCTCACCGGCCGGTTCGATCAAGCCGGACTCGCCGGCGGGCGCCTATCTGATCGAACAGGGCGTGGAGCAGCGCGACTTCAACAGCTACGGCTCCCGCCGGGGCAACCACGAGGTGATGATGCGGGGGACGTTCGCCAATGTTCGTCTCCGGAACGAGCTGGCGCCGGGGACCGAGGGACCGTGGACCACCCACCTCCCGAGCGGCGAGCGAACGACCATCTACGACGCCGCCCTCAGGTACCGCGACGAAGGGGCGCCGCTCCTCGTGATCGCGGGGAAGGAATATGGGTCGGGCTCATCGAGGGACTGGGCGGCCAAGGGCCCGGCGCTCCTGGGGATCCGGGCGGCGATCGCCGAGAGCTTCGAGCGGATCCACCGCAGCAACCTGGTGGGGATGGGCGTGCTGCCGCTTCAGTTCGCGCCGGGGGAGTCGGCCGCGTCGCTCGGCCTCACGGGCACGGAGTTGTTCACGATCGGAGGGCTGTCGAAGGGCATCACGCCGAGGCAGGACGTGACGGTGGTGGCCCGCGGCGACGACGGTGCCGAGGTCTCGTTCCGGGCGACCGTGCGGATCGACATGCCGGCCGAGGTGGAGTACTACCGTCACGGCGGCAACCTCCAGATGGTCCTTCGTCACATGCTCGCCTCCTGACTCAGCCGGTCGCGAGCCCGCGCGTCCACGAGGACAGCGCAAGGATTGCGATGATCGCCAAATCGACGGCGAGCCCGGCGAACGCCTGCTGAGCCCAGAGGCCCGCCAACAGCAGCGACACCGACGCGACGACGAGCGTGGGCCCCCACCACCAGCTCTGACCGGCAAGGAGTGCCACGCCGACGGCCACGAACCCGATCGCGGCGAGGAGCCACAGGATCCCGAGCACCTTCACCCCCGAAGACCCGATCTCGACTTCCGAGAGGACGTCGGCCCGGTACGGGAATCCGTCCAACGTGGCAATCCTCCACGGCACGACGAACCCGATCAGGTGGACGAGCCCGTGAGCGATGAGGATGACGGCGACGATCGTTCGCCACATGGCCGCTTTACCGCACGATGAGGACCGGGCACTCGGCCAAGTGCAATACGCGGTCTGTGACGCTCCCCAGGAACAGCTCCTCCCACTCGGACAGGCCGCGGGAGCCCATCACGATGAGCCCGGCGCCGTGCTCCTTCGCTGCCTCCACGATCGCCCGCGGGACGCGACCCGTGGGTTCCGTCTCGACCTCCCCCCGGGCGTTCAGCCCGGCGTCCTTCAGCCCTCGCACGATCTCGTCTACGAGATCCGTGGCCTCATCCGGGCGCTCGACATCGTAGGCGCCGAACGCGGCGATCTGCCGCTCGAGGACGTGAAAGACCAGGATCTCGGCTCCGTACTTCTTCCCGATGTCGGCTGCGACGTCCGCGGCCTTCCGGCTGCTCGCGGAGCCGTCCACTGCCAGCAAGATCTGCTCGAACATCGCTCTCGCCTCCCTCTCATCACCGCCAGGCCAAGCGGCCTCGACCGACGATTCCCCGACGCCGACGGCGTCTACGGCCGGTCCGGCGTTCGCGTGGCACGCTCGTACCAACGCCGCGTGTTCTCGACATGTGCGAGCGGCTCCGCGGCGTGGGGGCAAGACAGCGGGTCCTCGCACGAGGGGTTGCCCTCCATGGTGAAGAAATTGAACCGGCAGTAGTCGCAGAACACGTTTAGCTCCTCGGGCAGGTAGGGGCAGTCCCCCCACGCGCACGATCGCTCACCCTCGCCGGTCGCGAAGTCGTACCCGCAGCCGGGGCAGCTCCGGAACCCCTCCCACCGCTCCACGCTCCTCACCTCCGTTTGGCGACGCCGGTTGGTAGCACAGTCCTAGCTCCCTCCCAGCATCCACGCTACGCGCCCTCTGACCTGGGGAAAGGGCCGAAGGTCCCGTCCACCCCCGTCCACATGCCCCACCCAAGCAGGGACGCACGACCCCCCTCATTCCACCCCCTGCCTGGCACGCTCCCGGAAAGGGCGAAGGAGGGCCGAGATGGACGATTCACAGGAGACCTTGTCGCTGGTGCTGTTCTCCGGTACGGACGACAAACTGAACGCGGCAGCGGTGCTGGCCGTGGGCGCGGCGGCCATGGAGCGCAAGGTGGACATCCTCCTCCAGTACTGGGCGCTGGACGCGTTCCGCGCCGATCGGGTCCTCAAGGACCACGGCGTGGCGCCGGAGGCCGGCCCCGAGGGAGCGGGCATCGTGCAGCGCCACGGCGGCCAGCACTGGAGCGAGACCTTTCGGCAGGCCAGGGACATCGGCGACGTGGCGATCCACGCCTGCTCGCTCTCGATGGAGATGCTGGGACTCGCCCGGGAGGACCTGGACCCGATGGTCGACGACGTGGAGGGGGTCGCGGCGTTCATGGCCGAGGCTACCGGCCCTCTGACGTTCATCTAGGGGGGTGTGGGAGATGACGGTGAGGACGAAAGTAGACCGGGCGATCGACGCGCGAGGGATGCCCTGCCCCGGGCCGCTGATGTCCTTGATCGGCGCGATCCGGGAGGGGTGGGTCGGCGAGGTGGTCGAGGTGCTGTCGAGCGACGAGGGGTCGAAGACGGACATCCCGGCCTGGGTCGCGAAGGCCCGCCACCACCTGATGGACGTCGTCGAGGAGGACGGCTTCACGCGGTTCATGGTCCAGAAGGCCAGGTGAGCGCGAGATGCCGGCCCGGATCGTTGTTCTGGGCGGGGGGGTCGGCGGCACGCTCGCCGCGAACCTGGTCTCCCAGGAGCTGCGTGGGGACGCTCGGGTGACCGTGGTCGACCCCACGGGCATGCACGTGTATCAGCCCGGCTTCCTGTACGTCGCGCTCGGCCAGGCGAACGGGCGGTGGCTGGCCCGCGACGAGCGGACCCTGCTTCGCAAGGACGTCGAGCTGGTGGTGGACGGCGCCACACGGATCGACCCGGAAGCCGGCGCGGTCGAGCTCTCCCGTGGCGGCACGTTGGCCTTCGACTACCTGGTGATCGCCACCGGCGCGGGCTACGCGCCGGAGCAGGTGCCCGGCCTGATCGAGGGCTCCCACGATTTCTACTCGCTGGACGGGGCGCAGCGGCTGCGCGAGGAGCTCCGGCGGTTCCGTGGCGGCCGGATCCTGGTGGGCATCGCGGGGATCCCGTACAAGTGCCCGCCGGCGCCCGTGGAGTTCGCCTTCATGGTGGAGGACTACATGCGTAGGCGCGGGCTCCGGGAACGGAGCGAGGTCACGCTGCTTTCGCCGCTCAACCGGGCGTTCACGATCGAGTCAGCATCGAAGGTGATCCAGCCGATCATGGACGCTCGAGGCATCGGCCTCTCGACGTTCTTCAACGTGGAGTCGGTCGATCCGAGCGCGCACGTGGTGGCCTCCCTGGAGGGCGAGAAGGCCGAGTACGACCTCCTCGTCCTGGTGCCGCCCCACCGGGGCCAGACTGTGATCGAGGCCTCGGGGCTGGGGGATGCCTCCGGTTGGGTTCCGACCGACCGGACGACCCTCCAGCACGAGAGGCACGAGCAGGTGTTCGCGATCGGGGACGCGACGGACCTGCCCATCTCGAAGAGCGGCTCCACCGCGCACTTCGAGGCGCCGGTGGTGGCCAGCCGTATCGCCTCGCTGGTCCGGGGCACCGAGCCGAGGGCGAACTACGGTGGCCGGGTCATGTGCTTCCTCGAGACGGGCAACGGCCGGGCCACGGCCCTTCGGTTTGACTACGAGCATCCGCCCACGCCGCCCCGTCCGTCGAGGGCGTGGCACCTAGCGAAGTGGATGTTCAACCGGCTGTACTGGGAGACCGTCCCGAAGGGCCGGATCCCGAAGATCGGACGCAGGGGAGGGAACGAGCCATGACGACCACGATCATGAAGCTGGACCTGAAAGGACTGTCGTGTCCACTGCCCATCGTGAAGACGGCCAAGGCCATGCGGGACCTCCGGCCCGGGGAGCTGGTAGAGGTGCTGGCCACGGACCCGGGCTCCGTGCCCGACTTCACGGCGTGGGCGAGGTCCACGGGCCACGAGCTGGTCGAGAGAACCGAGGAGGGCGGCGTGTACCGGTTCGTCCTCCGGAAGAAGGGGTGAGCGAGATGGAAGCGATCGAGAACGCCGTCGAGTTGGAGCCGAGCCCGGCGGCAGCTTCCGATGACGAGGACGACCGGCTGGTCATCTTCGCCTGGAGCGGGGACCTGGACCGCGTGTGGCCGACCCTGATCCTGGCCACCACGGGGGCGGCCATGGGCATGAGCACGACGGTCTTCTTCACCTTCTGGGGGCTGTTCCCCCTGGTGAAGAACGACGTGCGGATCACCGGCGAGAACTGGATGCAGAAGATGATGTCGGTCCTGAACCGCGGAGGCACCGAGCACCTCAAGCTCTCGAAGATGAACTTCGCGGGCGCGGGCGCGGCGATGATGAAGGAGCTGGCTCGCGAGCACAAGGTGGCCAGCCCGTCGGAGCTGTTGGAGATGGCCCGGGACATGGGCGTCCGACTCATCCCATGCCAGATGACCATGGACCTGCTGGGGCTCAGCCGCGAGGACCTGGTCGAGGGGCTGGAGCAGCCTGCCGGCGCCACCACGGCCTTGCTGGAGGCCAAGGGCGCCACGACGCTGTTCATCTGAGGAGGGGACGCCGATGTCCATCGCGGTGCGGTACGAGGGGCACGACCGGTTCGAGATCGGGATCCGTGGCCACCGCGTCACCGTCGATCAACCTGCGGATACCGGCGGAGACGACGGCGGCCCGACTCCCACCGAGCTGTTCGTGGCGAGCCTGGCGGGCTGCGTGGGGTTCTACGCCGAACGGTTCCTCCGGCGCCACGACCTGCCGGTCGACGGCCTCGAGGTCTGGTCCGACTACGAGATGAGCGAGGACCGGCCCGCCCGGGTATCCTCCGTCCAAATCGAGGTGGTGACGCCGACGAGCCTCCTCCCTTCGAGGAACGAGGCACTTCGACAGGTGGTGGAGCACTGCACGGTGCACAACTCCATCCGCTTGGCGCCGGATATCAGGGTGTCCTTCGCGGCGAGAGAACGGGCGGCGTGAGCCGGCCGGACGGGACTCCTTGCCCGGTTCGAGGGGGCCGGAATGCTCTAGGGGAATACGATTGGCTCCATCAGGCTGTTCGCGATCAGGACGACGGGCAAGGGAGGAAACCATGAACCTCACCGATCGGGAGTGGTGGGCGGTCATCCACGGTATGGGGCTGGGGGCCCTTTTCCTGCTGGCTTTCGCCGGGGGTCTGGCCGGCCTGTACAGCCTCCGCCCCGGACTGCTGTCGGAGCGGGGCGTCGTGGAACGGACCCGTCGTCTGAAGATCGGCACGTGGGTTATGGCGACGGCCGCGTGGCTGACCGTCATCACCGGCACATGGGTCGTCTACCCGTGGTACCGAGACCCGGCGCCGGACAGCCCTCGGTCGATCCTGCTGGCCGACCCGAACAGGGCCGACTGGCACTCGTTCGGGATGGAGTGGAAGGAGCACATCGCCTGGATCGCGCCGCTCCTCGCGACGGCGGTGGCGTTCAGCGTGACGTACTACGGGACGTCCCTGATCAGGCACCAAGGGGTCCGCAGGGCCCTGATGGTGTTCTTCACGGCGGCGTTCGTGATCGCCGGGATCGCGGGCGCGCTGGGGGCCTTCATCACCAAGGCCGCTCCGGTTTCATAGGAGGTGGAGACCATGGAGGAGACGCACACGATGCCGGAGGCCTCCGGGGCAGGAGCCGCGGTCGAGAAGCCGAACGGCCCGGTGGCGGCGGTGTTCATCGCAGCGGGGATCGGAAGTCTCGTCCTCGGGACTCTGACGACCCTCGCCGAGGCGAGCGAGGACCTCAAGTCGTGGCTCGAGTTGTCCGAGTCCGTTGGATCGCTGTCCGGCAAGACGATCATCGCGACCGCTACGTTCTTCGTTGCCTGGGCCATCCTGGCCGCACTGTTCCGAGGTAGGAGCATGAACGTGAGGACGGTGTTCATCTGGACGGCGTTGTTGGTGGCGATCGCGCTCGTCCTCACATTCCCGACGTTCTTCGAGCTCTT
>JBOGVI010000201.1:0-2882 GCA_050692695.1 Actinomycetota bacterium | reverse complement strand
CCGGGATCGGGTCGACGGCGCCGGTGCCGACGGTCCCCGCCGTCGCCACGATGGCGATTGGACGGTCCCCGCGCTCCCGATCCTCCACGATCATCCGGGCAAGCGCATCCACGCGCATGCGGTAGGCTTCGTCGACGGGAACCAGACGAACGGCCTCGGTTCCCATCCCGAGCAGCTCCGCAGCCTGCTGGTGGCAGTAGTGAATCTCCTGACTGGCGTAGACACGGAGGTGCGGCGCGCTTCCCCCGGGGCTCATGCCCAGACGGCGCACGTCCCATCCCGCTGCGTGATCCCGGATCACCGCGTGAGCGACGATGTTCGCGAACTGCCCTCCGCTCGTGTACACGCCCTCGGCCTCGGCCGGATAACCGAGCACCTCCTTCAGCCACTCGATCGACTGGACCTCGACCGCCGTCGCCGCCGGACCCCCGCGCCACAGCCCGATGTTCGGGTTGATCGCAGACGTGACGAAATCCCCCACGACTCCGACGGGGTTCGGGGACGAGGTGATATAGGCGAACCACCGCGGATGCCCGATGAACGTGGAGAGAGACGCGAGCTCCTCGAGGCGATCCGCAATCACCCCAAACGGTACGGGGGATCGGGGCAGAGGTTCCCGGAAGCGCTTCAGGACTTGGTCAGGAGTTTCCTCCGGCCCCGGCCGGCGCCGCTCCCAGCCAGTCGAGACGTCCATTGCGAGCTCGGCCGCTCGCCGTGCCGCCTTCTCCCACATCTCCGGGTCCCAGTCGAAGTTCACCTCGGGCAGGTCGGGCCGCGCCACTTCGTCCACGACGGCTCCCTTCTCTAGGTCCTCGGAATGATGGCACACGCTCGCCTACTGGGGCCTCGCGTGCCGCAAGCACCAGCGAGTGTACGTCACCAGTTTGAGTCGGGTTGGCGGCTCCGGCGCTCGTTCGCGTACCGGGACATCGAATAGACACCTCCCGGGGCCGTGCCCGCCGCGCCACCGTACGACGGTCGAGCGGAGGAACGTCGTGGACGTGGCCGGACGATGTGTGAACCGTCTCCCGGTGCTGTTGTCCCGGCGCGAGGATCGTTCCCTCTGACCCCGCGCGATGGCCATCTGGCGCCGCCGGGACCTGGACGGGCTCGTGCACCACTCCGCCAGAGGTAGCCGGTACCTGTCGATCCGCTACACCGAGCGCCTGGCCGAAGCGGGTGGTGTGACCTCGGTCGGTTCTCCCGGGGACTTCAACGACAACGTCCTCGCCGAGACGATCATGGGCCTGCACAAAACCGAGCTCATCCGCCGGCGAGGGCCGTGGAGGGGCATCGACGATGTCGAGTACGTCACGCTCGAGTGGGTGGACAGGTTCAACCATGGGCGGCGCCTCGAGCCAATCGGTGTGTTCCGCCGGCCGAGTTCGAAGCTGACTACCGGAGAGAGGAGGGCTCAGCGATCCCCGAAGGACTCGCGTCCCCGAGTCTCCGGTCAACCCGGGACGGTTCACATCCTCCCGATTCAGGTAACGACTCAACAAGGAGGACACGACGCCATCCCCCGGCCTGGACAAGGCGCAGCGGACCTGGCTAAGACTCGGCCCTTGCGATCCGGCCTCGCCCCGCTCATGGGGCCCGGGGAGAGCGAGTCTCCTTTCACGGAGACTCTGGGACGCGAGAATGGAGTGGATCGAGACTGCGATCGAGGCCTCTGGGCGGTAGCTTCAGGAGGCCGAGGAGGAGCGCTGCCCCTGACGGCGACGTGACGAATCGGACACAAGCCTGACGCAGTGGAGGTGATGGGTGCTATTCGAACCACCTCAAGGAGATCCGTGGGCGACCTCCAGCCGCGCCGAGACTGCCCCGCGAGCAGGAGTGATGACCCCACTATCCTGGCGGCGTGGCGGAGGAGCGGAGCGGGCCGGCCCCATGGAGTGCGGGCATGGCCGCCGGAGCCTCGGGCGCGGCCGTCGCGCTCGTGGCCTCGGCCATAGTCCACACGCTCGCTCCGCGCGTGCCGTTCCCGCCGATAGCGGTGGCCGAGGCGGTGGTCCGGTGGACGCCGGGGGCCGTAGCCACATTCTTCATCGATCGGCTCGGCCACGTGGCGCTGCCGCTCGCCGTCTTCGCGACGACGGCGGGGTTTTTCGCCCTGAGCATGGCGCTCGGCTCACTGCTCCCCCGCCCGGCGGCCCACCTGAGGGGAGGCAGCGCCCGGGTAGCTGCTCTGCTGGGCGCGCCCTCGTACCTGCTCGCGATCCTCGTCATGCTTCCCGACTCCCAGACTGTGGGCCGTGTCTCGTACGCGGCGTTCCTGTTTCCGGTCTTTGTCGTGGCAGTGTGGGTCACGGGCCGGCGGTTCGACCGGCTGGCCGGGGACGGAGCCTCGCGCGCGGTGGTGGTGGATCGCGCTCGTCGAGACGTCATCCGGAGCCTCGGCACCGGCGGGGTGGGTCTGCTGCTCGGGTGGTCCGGGATCGGCAGGCTCTTCTTCCGGAGCCCGGACCCCGGCCGACTCCCCCTCCGGGTCCACGGGGTCAGCCCCGCGGCCCTGCCGACCATGGCCCCCGGAGACTCCGCCTTCGACTCGATCCCCGACCTGGCCCCCGAGGTCAGCTCGAACGAGGACTTCTACGTCGTGGACGCGGAGATCATCGACCCCGACATCGACGCCGACACCTGGGCGCTTTCCGTGGGCGGGCTGGTCGATCGGCCCTACCTCCTGACCTACGACGAGCTCCTCGACCTGCCCGCGGTCGAACGATTCGTCACGATGGAGTGCATCAGCAACCAGGTGGGGGGCCACCTCATCTCCACCGCCAAGTGGACCGGCATCCCCCTTCGGGACCTACTCTTGCGAGCCGGAGTACACGACGGGGCTGCGGAGGTCGTGGCTAGGGCGGTCGGCGGATACTCGGACT
>JBOGVI010000200.1:0-10131 GCA_050692695.1 Actinomycetota bacterium | reverse complement strand
TCCACGGACCACTGGCTGGTCCACTGCCACCCCGGAACGGAGGACTGCGCCTTGGCGGGGAGCTGGGACGACCTCGGAGATGAGGTCCGGGTGACCCCGGTGTCGTTCGACTCGCGTCAGGCCCCGGTGGCACGTGGGTTCTTCCTGGGGGACTACGTGGGGCTGGACGACGACGGGGCGAACTTCACCGCGTTCTTCGCCGAGGGTGTGGGACCGGGCAACCCGACCGACATCGTCTACGCGGAGGTGTCCGTCTAGGGGTCAGCCGGATCGGCGGCCGGTGAGGCAGCATCGCCGGGCCAGGGCATCGAGCCGCGAGTCATCCCGGTCGCCAGTCTGCGCCTTGACGTCGAGCCGGCGCGGATCGGCACGACGTCGCGCATGGCGGCCAGGCTGCCGGCGGCCTCCCGGATCCGGTCCTTCAGGCCGGGTGAGCCGCGCAGCGGGCCCGGTCGGGCGCGCTCGGTCCGGGCGTCCGCCTCCATGGCCTAGATCGGCGGCACCTGAAGCGCGTCGAGTTCCCGTTGAGCCGCCTCGACGAGTGCCGGAGACGGCGATGGGTGCCGAAGTAGACCCGAATGAGGACACCATGGCGGTTCATCTCGTACACCGCGTGGTTGCCTGGTGGCTCTTCGGCGACCGGCCGCCGGACCTCCGCGGTGCTCAGATCGAACGGCCCGAGTCCGTTGGGATACGGTCCAAGCGACGGATCGTAGGACCAGGCCGTCGCAAGGGCGGTGATCACGATGCCGTCCAGAGGGAGCCCCCCGATCGTCTTCGGGGTGATCGCGGCGCCGACCGCGATGTCGTCGCGTTCGTTGGGCACCGTGGACGCCCATGCGTACGTCGCATCGCCAGTGCGAACGGGGTCCGAGCGGTGGACGAACCATCCTTCGGCCGCGGCCAGGAGCGGCACGTGATAGACGACCTCGCCCGTTTCAAGTTCGGACGCTGGTGGGGATGGAGTGGCCGCGGGTAGACGGTAGGCCCAAAGAGAGGTCGGCGAGCCCGGGCACCCGTAGCACGCGACACCCTTGTCGTTGATCGTGATGCCCTCCCCGACCAGGAAGGCAACGTCGCCTGCGGGTACGAGATCCGCGAACCGCCAGAGCTTCAGCTGCCGCTCATAAGCGTCGGACCAGATGTCCTCGTCGAGCAGCCCTCCGTGGATCTCCAGCCACGTGCCCGTCGCCGTGTCGTAGAGCGCGGCCCGACCGCAGAAGAACGCGAATACGACGTCGGCGAGAGCAAGGCTGTCCGGGTAGCACTCGCTAGAGTCGAGCGGCATCTTGATCCGCTGGCTCCACATGTCGCTCGCCGGATCGTATTCCTGCGAGTAGGTTTCGTAGTCCCACGCCACCATCCGGTCGCCGGCCCACACCGCCGAGGCTGCCTGGGGGGAAAGCTCGGACGGCGGCAGGCTCCGCCACGTGTCGGTGGCCGGGTCGTACGCGGCTCCGACGGAGGTGTCGGTCTCCGCGTGGTTCCGGTTGTCGAGCAGCGACCCGAACACGATCACCTCGCTTCCGGTCCACAGGCCACTCGCCTGGTTCAGCCCCAGCGGCGCGGGCGCCATCAGGGTCCACCCATCGGTGGCCGGGTCGTAAAGGGCGCCGTCGGTCGCCGGATCCGATCGCTCCCCGCCACCCCAGACGAGGATCCGAGAGCCGGTCCAGACGGTGACGACGCCGAAGCGTGGTTCGATCGGAGCGTCGGAGACCGTGCGCCACGCGCGCGTTGCCGGGCCGTACGCCACACCTTCAACGCGCTCATCGAACGCGGTCGAGAGGAAGACCGCCTCCTCGCCGGTCCAGATGGCTCGCGCGTACTCCCCGCCAACAGGAGCGGGTGGGATCGACGACCACCGGCCGCTCGCAGGGTCGAGCGCGTAGCCGTCGCGCGCACGTACGCAGTCGTCGTGTACCGAGGGGTCGCAGCCACCCCACGCGAGCACCTCGGTCCCCGTCCACACGTACGAAGCGCCTGGGCGCACATCGGGCGGGTCCGAGAGACGCGTCCAGCCCTCGGCGATCCCGTCGGGCGGCCCGGCCACCGGGACTCTCTCTGGGACTGCCGGGGTGAACGCCCGCCAGAGGACGACGCTCGACGCGGCGAAGACGACCAGCGCCACGGCAGCGACGGCCGCTCGCCCACCCCTCCGCATGTCTGGGCGAGACTGCGCGAGCCGGCGCTCGATCTCTGGCCACAGGTCCGGCGGATCCTCTTGTGGCAACAGCGGTTTCGTCATATCTCGTGCTCCTTCGAAAGGAACTCGCGGAGCCGGCGACCAGCGGCATGCAGATGCCCGCGGACCGACACGTCGCTCACGCCCAGCAGCTCGGCCGACTCGCTCGTGGAGTAGCCCATCACGTCGCGGAGCAGGAACACGCGGCGCTGGCGGGGGCTGAGGTCCGCGAGCCGGAGGACATCTCGCGTGCCCTCGTGGACTGTCGGACCGTCGCCGACGACAGAGAGCGGCGACGCGCGTCGAACACGCACGAGCTCCGCCGTCGCGATCCGGAAGGCAGCCCGGAAGATCCATGGCCGTAGCGACCGGATCGCCTCGAGGCGCCGCCCCGCCTGGGCGAAAGCCTCGGCGACGGCCTCATCGGCGACATCCCGGCACCCGCCCGCGAACGCAAGGATCGCCCGCCACAGCTCGAACTCGCGGTAGGCCGACTCCAACCTGCGCCGCCCCTCGTCATCGAGCACGCCCCGGTGTCCCTCCGGTCCCTCCACTACGAACGCCGGACACGCCCTTCCGTTAAGGCTGACTCCGGAGACTGGCGATCGGTTCTGCCCGATCCACGGTGGCGGGAGGAGAGCATGACGTTTCTCAACATGAGCCTTGGCAACCCCGGTCGTTCGGGCGGCGAGACCACGATCGGCGAGCTCGGCGTCGTCGGAGCTCGGTTCATCATGGCCAGCGGGCCGTCAGAGGGGCGCTTCTCGTTGGTCGAGCACCCGATCGTGGCGCGTGGGCTCGCCGCCCCGGTCCACCTTCATACTCGCGAGGACGAATTCTCCTTCGTGCTCGAGGGCCCGCTGGGGATTCATGCTCGGGCCAAACGTCGTCTACGCCGAGCCAGGCGATCTCGTCTACAAGCCTCGTGACGTATGGCACACGTTCTGGAACGCCACCGATCGGCCGGCACGTCTCCTGGAGATCATCTCCCCGGCCGGCTTCGAGCAGCTCTTCGTCGAACTCGACGATCTGCTGAAGAAGGACCCCGACAACCTCGAGGCCGCTGCGGCTCTGGGAGCGAAGTACGGCGTCGCGAGCGATCCGGAGGCCACCGCGCGGGTTGGGAGCACGGGCTCATCGAGCGGTGGACGTAGGACGCGTACGGGGTGCGAGCCCCTACGGCGATGAGGCCTCCGTAGGAGCTCGAAGTCGAAGAGCGAGCTTCGAGCCATTGGGCGACGTGGGAGGCGAGGTTCTTGCAGCCTCCGCCTGGGCCGTCCGGAGTCGAATCACGCTCGGTCCTCAAGGCGGTACGACGCTTCTACCTGGACGAACGCACCTGGCAGATGTCGGCCCTTTCGTCCGGTTCGCCCCGGGGGGCACTATCCCGAAATCCCAGGTCAGGAGCACTTTTTCGGTGTCTGTTGAACAAAGGTTCAGAGTGGTCCTTGAGGCACCGGTCCCGCATTGGTCCCGCGGCGGACATGGATTCGACACCGTACCGCCGCCCGTTCGCCGGTCCCACCTCACCTCATCTCGCTCCACACGGCGACTCACACGCCTCGCTTGTTGAAGCGCAACCAGCCAGCGCCAGGCGCCCAGCGCATGCCGGCGCCGCTTTCCCAAGTGCTGACAACCCATACATGTGTGACCTCCGTCGGTAGGTTCGGATCAGTATCAGGCAGCGGCGCACCGTCGCGCATCAGTAGGTCCGTAACTGCGAAAGGTGCTTCGGCAAACACAGGCAAGATTCAGGAAGAGGTGCCGCTCGTCCGCGCCTGAGGCGGCGAGCTTCGCGAGGTTTTCGGCCTTGTCGGGGCGAGCAAGCCAGACCGAGAGCCATTCGAGTAGGGGGCGACCGTCAGTCGGCAGTATGCCAGTCGTGCGCTCCAGGCCCTGCTCGATGTTGAGGTAGACGGAGCCAGGGAAGTCGGTGCCGGACTGGAACAGGTGGAGGATGCCAAGCGCTCGAAGAGCATCGCCGAATGGACCAGGCTCCCACCACACCTCCGGCTGCGCCCACCTGATGCTTTGACTCTCCAGCGTCCGGAGTAAGGCAGGGAGCTGAGCTCGGAGGTTCTTCATCCTCGCCGTTGGCTGAAGCACGACCATCCATCCGCCAGTGATTCCGGGAACGATCCATCGTTCCCTGTCGTAGACGAGTTTCCCGAGCGCAATGGACTCCGCGTCCGCCGCCGCGGTCACCTCGATTGCGCCTGGCGCCCGATCCGGGTACAGGATCTTCAGGTCGTACATCCCCTGCGCGGAGCCGTCGTCATGGCTCGCCACTTCGACGCCCAGCTCCGCCCCGATACATCGCGCCGCCAACTTCTCTTCCCAGCGGAGTGGATCGCTCACGATGGGCTGCCTGTATCCGCTGCTCGCGAGGCCCGACGCGCTGCGTCGACCCTCGAGTAGTCGGTCATCGACCCGTACAAGTCGGAGCTCGCCGGAGGCGATTTCCTGGTCCGCGGGGTCATCGGCGCCGATCCGGAGAGCGGGGCCATCGCGGTAGGAGACCGGATCGAGGTCGGCGAGTCCGTCCAGTTCCACGTCCGCGACGCGGCCACGGCCGACGAGGACCTCCGCGAGCTCCTGCGACGGGCAGCCGCCGCGCCGGCCGCAGGCGCGCTGCTCTTCACCTGCAACGGACGAGGGACCCGGATGTTCCCCGTGCCCGACCACAATGCGGCGCTCGTGTCCGTCGTGCTCGGCGGGCCACCGCTCGCCGGGTTCAACTGCGCCGGAGAGATCGGCCCGGTCGGCGGCAAGAACTTCCTGCATGGCTTCACCGCATCTGTCGCCCTGTTCGCCGAGAACTGACGAAGGAAGGCCGAGGGAACGATCCCTCGGCGCTCCACGAGCGCCGTCTGCCAAGACCCCGGAACAACGATAATCGCGACGGAACCGGGAGGTAGCGGTGGCCGGTGCCATCAGGTTCGGTGCGAGCGTCTCGGTGTCCGGCAGGTACGCCCTGCAGGGCCGACAGGTGCTCGCGGGGCTGCGGGCCTGGGTCGAGGCCGTGAACGCGGGCGGGGGTCTGAAGGTACCTGGCATAAGGGCCTGGGCTCCCGTTCGGCTCGTGTACTACGACGATGCGAGCTCGCCCGCCAGGGCCGCGGCAAACGCCGAGCGGCTCCTCGACGCGGACGCGGTTGAGATCCTGATCGGGCCGTACGCGAGCGACCTGACCCGAGCCGTGCTCCCCGTCGCCCGTCGCCGTAACAGGGTTCTCTGGAATCACGGCGGGGCCTCGGACGATATCCACATGGGAGGCGGTCGCGCCGTCGGCATCCTCACACCGGTGAGCCGGTACTTCGGCGGTCTGATCGAGCTGGCCCGAAGCCTCGACCGCGACGCCACCCGGGTGGCCCTCCTGCACCGGCGGGGCAGCGGCTTCGGCCGCCTAGCGGCCCTCGGGGTTCGGGCGGTAACGAGCGACGCGATGTTCGTCACCGACGTCCTCACCTACTCGTCCCTGGGGAGCGACCTCACAAGGTTCATGGCCAGCCTCGAACGGCAGGGCCCGGACCTCGTCATCACCGCCGGCTCCTTCGACGACGAGGTCGTCCTGGCCCGGGCCCTCCTCGAGTCCGGGCTACGCGTGAAGGCGGTTGTCCTCGCGGCCGCGGCCATGCAGGAGTTCCCGCAGGCCCTCGGCACTCACGCCGAGGGGTTCCTGGGGCCGAGCCAGTGGGAGCCCCGGCTCCCCTACGTCCCTGACTTCGGGCCCGGTCCGGACCAGGCCACCGAGGGCATCCGGGCCCAGGACGCTCCGCCGAACTACCCGGCCGCGCAGGCCTACGCCGCCTGTCTGATCGCCCAGCGTTGCCTGGAGGAGGCCGGCGCCGACGACGAGTCGCTGTGGCGCGCGGCCTGCGCCCTGGACTGTGGGACGTTCTTCGGGCGGTTCCATATCGATCCGGCAACGGGCCTGCAGGTCGGCCACGAGATGGTCCTCGTGCAGTGGCGGCGGGGGAGGAAGCTCGTGGTCTGGCCGCCCGCCGTCTCCCAGGCCAGGCCCCTGTACCCGAGGCGCCGTAGCGGGTGACGATCTAAGCCAGCCGGCGAGCCCGTGCATGATGCGCGGGGCGAGCAGCTGTGGAGATGCAGGTTCGCGACCTGTGGAGGTGTTGAGCGGGAACCGCAGCCGCAGGACGTGGCCCTCCCGGGGCCTGAGCTGGCGCCCCTACGTGAACGAGGAGCGCGTGCTCAAGCTCATGATCCGGCGGGGATCGGCGCCGGTTGCGCCACCTTCTCAGAGCACCAGCATCAGCGCACCGACCGCCACGAGCGAGACGGCCCACAGCAAGTCGAGGTTCACCCAGCCGGTGCGAAGGAACCGCAGCCCGACCTTGCGGTACACCACGATCGCGACCACCCCTGCCACGCCGAGCATCGTGAGCGTATGCACGGCGACCGCCGCAGCGGCGATACCGAGCGAAGCCGTCAGGACGCCGGCGGCCACCTCGTGCGCCCGGCCGATGAACGCCCCGGCGCGGGCGGCGGCGGTGATGCCGAGCAGCGCCGGGGCGAGCATCAGGCCTGCCCCGTGGGCCGTCGACATCAGAAACGACCACGCCGTCAGGTCGCGGAATCCTACTCGGTTCCCGACCCACCGGGGGTGCCGCGCGCGAACCAGCTTGTACACGCCGAACCCGATCAGCCCGGCCGCGGCGGCATAGCGCAGCACGCCGGGGGGCACGACGAGCGACAGCACGCCGAACAGAAGCACGACGAGAGCGATCGAGGCGGCGTGTCCGAGCGCGATCGGCAGGAGCGCCCGGCGCACTGCGCGCTCGTCCTCTTCCTGGAGCCCGAGCCCCACCGCGAACAGCCATCCCATGCCGGGATTCAGCCCGTGGAAGGCGCCGAGTCCGGCGAGCGCGAGCCACGGCCACAGGTCGCGTACGCCGGTCGCGACCGCACCGTGAGCGAGCACCGTCAGGTCCTCCTCACCAAAGCCGTCACGAGAAGCAGTACGAGTCCGAGCTCGCGTCCCCGCCCTCCAGGTGCACCTGGTGTGCCCGCATGTCCCCGAAGTCGACGAAGAAGCCGGGGTCGAGCGCGATGCCGCCCGCGGGGTCCGCGTCGAGCTTGACCATCCAATTCGCCGTCCACCCCTCGTAGAACTGGCCGTCCCACGGACCGTACAGCGAGTTCGTGAAGTACACGCGTCGGCCGTCGCGGCTCACCTCGACCATCTGGGGTCCGCCGGCCAGGGGCCCGCCGTGCGCGGGGTGCGTCGTGCGGTTCGCGATGCCCCCGATACGCGCCGAGCCGGTCTTCTTCGGCGCGTGCGGATCCGAGACGTCCCACTGCGACAGCTCGCCGGTGCCCCACGTGGAGACGTACAGGAACCGGTCGTCGAGCGACAGGTTGATATCGGTGATGAGGGGCGGCACCGCCTTGAACCCCTTCAAGAGCGGCGGCAGTTGGTCCTCCTCGGCCGGTTCGGCCGGGATCTCGATTACCTTCTTCACCGCCCAGCCGCCATTCTCCCGGTACCAGAGCCACACCGATGCCGAGAGGTCCTTCAGGCTCACCACGCACCCGGCGAAGCCGTACGAGCGGCGAGGATCGTGCGCCGGCCGGAGCTCGAGCGCCATCTGCTGCTCGGCCCCGAGGTCGAGCGTCTGGAGGTGCCTGGCGTTCACCAGGTCCCAGACGTGGAGCCGGTGCCCGTACTCCCCGGCCAAGAGCTTCTCGGGGATCAGGCCCTCGCGCACCATGTTCGGCGTGCCCCACTCGGACGTGATCATCGTGTCCTGCATCAGGTGCCACCAAAAGTCGTAGGCGAGCTCCTGTTCGCCGCGGTCCTGCTCCCACGCGCCCTTCACGCTGAAGTCCTCGTGGTCGAGCACGAACACGCCGCCTGGGCCACCGCCGTCGGGGGCCCCGAGCGCGGACCCGTAGATCCCGTCGGGCCCGCAGTGGAAGGTGTGCGGCATCGCGTAGCCGGCCTTCGATCCGAGCTCCTGTCCCTCGATCGTCTTCACGAGCGCCGGGGCGCGGGGATCCGGCTTCGTGTCGAAGACGTAGATGCGGCTGGAGTTCAGGGCCGCGGCCAAGAGGTACCGCCGCTCGACGTGCGGATGCGCGGCGGAGGGGCAGAGCGCGGACGAGCACGCGTTCCACCCGAAGTGGTGAAACTCGTCGCCGACGTTCGGTACCTCGGTGCGGCTGAGGATCTGCCCGTAGGTATCGGAGCCACGTTCGAGATCGACGGTGGCGAGGGCATCGGGCCTCGGCGTGCCGTCGCCGTCACCGACGTACAGCGAGGCCACGTAGCCGATCGTCTCGGGCGGCGCCTCCATCGCGAGCGTCGGCGAAGGATAGAACGTGGGATCGGGCTTCCAAGTCATGGCGCTTCTCCTCTCCGGAGGGGTTGGAGTGCGGTCAGGCTGCTCAAGCACGTCCAGGGGAAGGGACACCCCATACGCGGTAGACCCCTCTCGCCAATCTCAGGAGGTGGCAGCCGGCGAGGTGAGTTTGCCACTCCACTTCTCCCTGATGGCCTCGCCGGCGATCTTCTCCTGCAGCTTGATGATCCCGCCCAGCAACGCCTCGGGCCGCGGAGGGCACCCCGGCACGAAGACGTCGACGGGGATGATCTGGTCGACCCCCTTCGTGACGGAGTAGGAGTCCCAGTAGGGCCCGCCGCAGTTGGAGCAGGACCCGAACGAGATCACATACTTGGGCTCCGGCATCTGGTCGTACACGCGTTTCAGGGCGGGGGCCATCTTGTCGGTGACGGTGCCAGCCACCACCAGCAGGTCGGCCTGCCGGGGACCGTGGGCGAAGGGGATGACCCCGAACCGGATGAAGTCGTGCTTCGACGTGGAGGCGGCGATGAATTCGATCGCGCAGCAGGCCAGCCCGAAGTTCATGACCCACAGCGAGTACCGTCGCCCCCAGTTCAGGATGAACTTCACCGGCTGGGGCATGGGGAGCTTCTCGGTGATCAGGCCCACCTCAAGACACCCTTCCGCCAGGTATAGAGGATGCCTGCCTCGAGGACCCCGAGCCCGGGCCAGGACTACGCTGCATACTGCTTCTTCCTCTGGCCACGGGGCAGGCATCTCCGCGCCGGCTCATGCTGCCAGCAGAGGGTCGACCCGTTGTAAACGGAGAGCCGGGTGCCGCACCCCTGGGCCACGCACACCCGACCGGGGGGCTCGGTGCCGTTCGGCCGCCGCAGGCTCCGAACGAGGTGCCCCCGGAGATTAGATACCTCCACCCTTTCCATGGCAGGCACGCCACCAACCCAGGGCAAATCCGATCTTGTAAGTAGGATTACTGCCGTCCGGCCGGCTGTCAAGCCCACGGCGTGCCCAGTGGGCACGCACGACACAAAGGGAGGGAGGAGGTGGTGCTGATCGCGTGATCGTGCGAGGCCCTGAAGCTTGCGTCCGCCAGCCGGTGGGAGTCCGGTCCGGGTAGTCGCCAGGGAGCCCGGTAGCAGGCTGGCGGCGTCGGGGGGAAACGCCCGGCGTCGAAGCCCAGCGTCGAAAGCCATGTGGTGGGAGCAACCGACCGGTCCGCAGCATCAAGCGAATCCTGCCGCCTCGTTACGGCACCCCCGAAAGGGGACAAGCGGGAGCCGAGCCGGGTGTGTCACGGCGAAGGCCACGGAAGGCGCGAAGACCCTGGAGTGCAGCGCCGAGGAACCCGCCGGGGTATGGGGAGCGGAACGGTCGGAGGGTGGGCGCAGGAACTGGGGAAGCCTTCCCCGGCCCGCGTTCTGCGGATGAGCGCGGAAGCACGTCTGCGTATAACCGGTGAGCCCCGGGAAGTCACAGGCAGCCGGGAGGGTGGCGGAGGGGGCCGCAGTAGCGATGAAGGGCGGAGGACAACATAACCCCGCCCGATGCGAAGGGCCCCTGCTTCACCGGCGCTTTCGAAGGAAGGGACGTCCGCGAATGCCCGACGAGGCTAACCACGTG